>NZ_JBSFWT010000100.1:0-24662 GCF_053594975.1 Streptomyces sp. NPDC002537 | reverse complement strand
GCTCGTCGGCCAGCAGCATCACGATGCGGTCGACACCCGGCGCGATGCCGCCGTGCGGCGGGGCGCCGAACTTGAACGCGCGGAGCATGCCGCCGCCGTCTGTGCCGACACGGGGAGCGATGAAGCCGACGGCGAGTGGCGGAAGGTAGCCCTCCGGCTGGGCTTGATGACGTGCGCGAGGGCCGGCTTCTCAGGCTGTGAGGCGGATTCCTCGTGCCTGTGCCGCTCGCGTGCGGCGGCACAGGCCACAGCGGAAGCGGCCGCCGTATTGAGGCTGGCCACGGGTATATCGACTGCTGCCCGGCAGTTGTCGCAGAGGTTCATTGTCTCTGCCCGTGCCCTCGCCAGCAGGGAGAGCAGCTCGTTTTCTGACGCGATCTCATCACCAGGTGCCCCGAAGTCATCGACGGCGCGGGCGCGGAACGCCTTGACGAGCTCCTCGTCCTTGGGCAGCTTCTGGGCGCACAACCAGGCCGAGATCGTGGTCGAGTTGCTGCTGAGCTTCTTGGCGATCGCCCCCAGCGAGTCGCTGCCCATGTACTGGCGGATCTTTCTCATCTCCACCACGAAGTCGCGGTGGGCGGGCGGCGTTGTGCTCGGAATCTCGCGCATGGCGGACTTCGGCGGCAACTCGGCTCCTCGGCTGATGAGGGATAGATGGACTGGCCCGATTGTTCCTTCTGGGGCTTGAGTTGTGAAGGTCGGTCTGTCCCCGATTTCAAGTGCACAGGTGAGTGGCAGTCAGCTCTGTCCCTGTTTTGCGGGGGATAGGGAAACAGGCTTGGTGCATGACCCGGCAGCAGGTCAAATGGAGAGGTCGCGAGGTCGCATGTGCTGCCCCTCCTGGGCAGACAGAGAAGACCCGCAGACGCGAGTCGGGTTAGTCGGGCGTCTGGGTAGAAAGTGGTCGAAAATGGATATGCCGTCCTGGCGGGACGAGAAGCTCGGCACGATGAAGCGGGCGGCGCTCTGGCTGATCGCTGTGGTCGGTGAGGGCAACACGTTTACGAAGACGCAGCTTCGCGAGGCGTTTCCTGACACGGCGCAGATCGACCGGCGCATGCGGGATCTCCGTGACTTTGGGTGGGTAATCGCTACCAACCGTGAGGACGACGAGCTCGAACCCCACGAGCAGCGGTTTGTCGCTCAGGGCATCCCGGTGTGGGAGCCGGGCAAGGCCACCAGGACCAGCACGACGATCTCGATGCCGCAGCGCCGCCAGATCTTCGCCCGTGACGGCCACATTTGCCGTTCCTGTGGGGTGACGACCGGACAGAGCTATGAAGGCTCCCACGAGCGTGTCCAGCTGGATATCGCGCGACGCGAGGTTGTTCAGCCGGACGGCAGCAAGACCATCGAGCTGGTCACCGAATGCAAGCGGTGCCGGGTCGGCGGGCGGGAACTTACTGCGCAGTTGCCGACAGTTCTCTCGAGAGTGCGGGAGCTCGGTGCGCTTGAGCGCAAAATCTTTGCCGGCTGGGTTGCCGAGGACCAGCGCGAGTTCAGTCCGCTCGACCGGCTGTGGGGTGAGTACCGGGCCCTGCCGGCGGAGTCCAGGGATAAGGTCCGCGAGGCGCTGAATGGTGAAGGCGAGGTCTGAGCGAGGCTTGAACCCGCAGTGGGGTCGGCGATCTGCTAGCCCTGCTGCCCGGCGCGCTCTAACTGGCACCTGTGGAGGATGAGAACAGTGAGTAAGGACTTCGGCAGGCCGTCCCTGGCGGCAGAGAACAGGGACCTCGTCGAACAGCGCCTTAAGGAGGTCTCGGAGGGCGCTGGCCCGCGGGAGACTCAAACCGTCGACTGGCGGGGAACACCCACCTACTTTGATGTCATCAAGATGCCGGTCGAGTCTCTCTACTACAACCCAGGCACTCATCGCATCCGAGCTCAGCGTAGCCATGATCCGGCTCGTGATCGGCAACTGGATGCCGAGCCTTGGGGTCTGGAGGGGCAGGCCTACCTGCACCATTTGCTGAAGAATCTGCCGGCTGACCCGTCGAAGCCGGACCCTGAGTTTGGCGCTCTGATGGACAGCCTGCGCGAGTTCAAGCAGACCGATCCAGGCCTGATCACCCGTGACGGCGTGCTGGTGAACGGCAACACGCGCAGGGCTGCGCTCAAAGAGCTGGGCGAGTCCACCATGCGGGTTGCGGTGCTGCCCGAGTCCTGCACCTGGGAAGACATCAACAGGGTCGAGCTATCTCTCCAGCTCCGGAAGGAACATCGTCGGGACTATTCATATATCAACCGTCTGTTGGCGATCGAGGAACAGTTCGCCGCTGGTCGGCTGGTACCCGATATTGCCCGTGAGTTCCGAATTAAGAAGGCGACGTGTGAGCAGGATCTTTGGATCCTGTCCTGTTTGCAGGATTTGCTCGAGCGTAGCCGTGAGGGTGAGGCTCAGCTCCGGCTCATGGACTTCGAGCAGCATCAGGAGAAGCTACGGGAGCTTCACCGCCGCTACACCAATGAGTCTGCGGTCAGTAAGGAGAAGGCTGAGTTGATGAAGGAGAACCGGCTGGCGGTTATAGTGCTCGGGTTCTCCAAGACCGACGTCCGTCTGGTTGAGCAGGATTTCAGGGACCGATACCTCGACCATCGCCTCCCCGATGAGCTTAAGGTGCAGTCGGCCGCTGCGTCATCTGTAACGATTCCAGGACTTGGCCGGTCCGTGAAGGCTGCGGACCCGCGTGTGGCCTCTGCGAAGGCTCTCACTGACGTGGTGCTGAAGGCCAAGGCAGTGGAGGCGGCTGTTGAAGTGGTCTCCACGGACCGCTATGTGGAGGCTAAGCGGACTTTCAAGACGGTTTGGCAGGCTGTTGAGGATGCTTTGGTACCTGCTGGCAAGGACGCGCGAGTCCGGAAGCGCAAGCAAGCCGCGCCTGACAGGATCAGTGACGCGTGCCAGGACATTGAGCAGTGTGTAACAGATCTGGTGATGGCGCGAGCCTCAAGTAGCCTTGACGTAGAGGCTTATGACGAAGCCATCCTGAGGCTGCGTGACAGCCTCAGCAAGCTTGCGGTTGAGTCGAAGCAGAGCATCCCGGCCCCGGGGGACGGCGTGACATGGTTGCTCGACGCCGTTCGACAGGGGGACTGAGGACTGGTGCTGACGGCCGACGTTGAGCCATCTTTGCGGATCAGTTTCGACGTAACGCGCACCAAGGTGGTTCTGCGCACTGTTCCTCGGTATCAGAATGATCTCGTTAAGCTGGCCGCCCGCTTTCCAGTGAGCGGCCAGCGCGGACTGCTTTTCGCGGAGATTCCGCTCGATGACCTTCTCGTTGGAATCGATGCGCTCGGCGTCTGGCCGTCCCCAAACGATGTGGAGTGGGAAGAGGCACTAGCCGCCCTCGTCGGGAGTGTCCTGGACGACGCGGAGACAGCAGACCAGAGGCTGCAAGGGCAGACCACCGAGACGGCCACCGTGGAGGCCGACGACGTGCCTGGCTTGCTCGGTACGGACTGGTGCGCTGACCTAACCGCATTCCAGAAGCGGGATATCGCATATCTGCTCTCATTGCGCCACGGGGCGAACTTCAGTGTCCCCGGTGCCGGTAAGACGCGTGTGGGTCTCGCTGTCTTTTCGGCGCTGAGAGCGCGCGGAGAAGTGCGACGCTTGCTTGTTGTGGGCCCTAAGTCGGCTTACGAATCATGGCTCTTCGAGAGTGAGAGTTGTTTCAAGACGCCTTTGGACGCGAGGGTAATGGGGCAGCAGCCCGATTCCGGCGCGGAAATGCTGATCATCAACTACGAGCGTCTCGACCGCTCGCTAGCGGCCCTCGCGACCTGGCTGCGCGCGGCGCCCTCGATGATCATCCTTGATGAGGCTCACCGCATGAAGCTGGGTGCGAGGGGCACGTACGGGAGCGCTTGTATGGCCCTCGGTCCGCTGAGCTGGCGTCGTCTCATCCTCACGGGGACGCCGGCCCCCAATGGCGCGCGTGACCTTGAGAACTTGCTCTCCTTTGTATGGCCAGGGCATGGGCGTCGGGTGGTCACTAGTGCCGTGAGCGGTGGCGATCTCGCCCACGCGAGCGCTGTGCTTCGACCCCTGTTTACCCGGACGACGAAACACGAGCTAGGGCTGCCGCCCGTCGAGACAAAGATCCGGTACGTAGAGCTGCCTGCTCTGCACCGGGAGATCTATGACGCTATGGTCGGCAAGTTTTCTACACGGGCTATGGCGTCTCGGGATGACTTCGACGCCCTTGGCAAAGCGCTTCTCCGTCTCCTCATGGCTGCAACCAGCCCAGCACTATTGGTTGAGGGCAGTAGTCGCTACGAACCGCTGGCCCATCAGGTGCCACCACTCGAAGTACCGCAGGGCGATTCGCTTTACTCATTGATGCGGGATCTGCCCAGCTATGAGTTGTCACCGAAGTATCAGGAGGCGCTGGCCATCGTTGCTGAGAATGCTGCGCGGGGCCGGAAGACGCTGGTCTGGGCAACGTTTGTGCGTAGCTTGACCACGCTGGAGCGGATGTTCTCGGAGTATCAGCCAGCGATGGTCCATGGCGGGACACCTGACCGGGACGAACAGATCCAGCGATTCCGGGACGACCCTGACTGCATGGTCTTGCTCTCCAACCCGGCAACCCTGGGTGAGGGGATCAGCCTCCACCAGGTCTGTCATGACGCGGTCTATGTGGACAGGGACTTTATGGCAGGCCGCTTCCTTCAGAGCTTGGACCGCATCCATCGCCTTGGCCTCACCCCGGATACTGAGACCCGGATCACCGTGCTCGCTGCCCGTGGAACTGTCGACGAAGTCGTTGCCCTCCGCATGGAAGAGAAGCTCACGTTCATGGGCGGCATCCTCGATGACCCCTCTGTCCAACAGTTGGGCGATCTTCAAGAGGAGCCATCTGTAGCGGGTGGTATGGATATGGCAGATGTCCAGGCACTGCTGGGACACATCGATGGCGTCGTTGCCCGGTAGCGATGGGCGGGATGCGCTGGCGTCATCGGAAGTCTTGTGGGGGCTCAACTCTTAGCGAAGGGCGGGAGTCGGCGGCCAAGCATCGTGACGAACGTATGTTCGGTAGTGTGTGCTGGGCTGCCCCTCGTGGAGCCCCTAAGCCCGCCAGTAGCCTGTGACCAGTACTGAAGGGGAGGGCGAGCACTCCAGGTTTGTGCAGCAGCCCAGCGTCTGTTGTGGTGAAGCAGCGGCGGGTGCGCCTTCTGCGACACTGGAACGTCTGCTTTGAGTCAAACCAGGAGGGCCGATGAGCTCCAGCGGTAACCCGCTGACCTCGATCGAGATCTGCGCCGGAGCCGGTGGGCAGGCGGTCGGTCTGCATGACGCAGGGTTCCGGCACCTCGCTCTCCTGGAGATTGACAAGCATGCGTGCGAGACGCTGCGCTTCAACGTGCGAGAGCACCCTGACTGGGCTGGGTGCGAGGTCGTCGAGGGCGATGTGAATGACGTCGACCCCTTCGAGCACGAGCAGCTCGCGAAGTTCAAGCTTGAGCCGGGCGATTTGGATCTCTTGGCCGGCGGCGTCCCCTGCCCGCCGTTCTCGGTTGCTGGTAAGCAACTCGGTGAGGACGACGAACGCGACCTCTTCCCGAGGATGCTTGAGCTTGCAGATCAGCTTCGGCCCAAGGCCGTGATGATCGAGAACGTTCGCGGGATCCTCGACGAGAAGTTCAAGCCGTACCGCGACCGGATCGTGGCAGAGCTCGAAGGCTACGGCTACGAGCTCTGTGGGTGGAAGCTGATGGAGGCGTGCTCCTACGGAGTTCCCCAGCTCCGCCCCCGGGCCATTCTCGTCATGATTAAGAAAGAGCTCCTGCAGGGAGCTGTTTTCCAGTGGCCTGTCGGTAGCGAGGCGATCGTGACGGTCGCGGAGGCCCTGGAGGTGACCATGCGGGAACGGTTCAAGCCGCATGGGGCCAAGGGCGAGGCCGCCTTCGAGAAGTGGTTGGGGAAGGCCACCGAGCGCGGCACAGAGGCTCCCACCATCGTTGGCGGCTCCAAGAAGCACGGGGGCGCCGACCTCGGGCCCAGCCGGGCGAAGAAGGCATGGGCCGCCCTCGGCGTCGACGCGATGGGCGTCGCCAATGATCCCGAGAAGTGCGTCCCGGAGCGGGATCTGTTCAGGGAGAACGGTCCGATGCTCACTGTGGAGCAGGCCGCGATCATCCAAGGGTTCCCGCGCCACTGGAAGTTCGAGGGAAAGAAGACCGCTCGCTACCGGCAGGTGGGGAATGCCTTCCCGCCACCGGTCGCGGAAGCAGTGGGCCGAGCCATCGCGGCGGTTCTTCGTCCCGACTCCCAGCCCGCGCTAGAAGTGAATGGCATCCGCGACGGGCAGGAGCTATTCCCGACCCCTCGGCGAGGAGCCAAGCTCAGCACGACGGCTCCGAACCGTGTCGGTAATCTTGAGGCTGCAAGCGTCTGAAGCCTCGTGCTCCCAGAAGCGGAGCACGACCCAGCCCGCTTCGATGAGGCGCGCGTCTGTATCCCGGTCGCGGGCCATGTTGCGGGCGACCTTGTCTGACCAGTAGCCGGGGTTTGTCCGGGGTGCCACGTAGTGCTCCGGGCAGCCGTGCCAGTAGCAGCCGTCGATGAAGACGGCGACCTTCGCCGGGCGGAAGACGAGGTCTGCCGTGCGGCGCAGGTCCGGCAGCGGTTTCGCGGCCACGCGGTAGCGCAGGCCCTGGGCGTGTACCAGCCGCCGGATCAGTTGCTCAGGTTTCGTATCCCGGCTCCGGATCGCCTGCATATTGCGACGGCGGGCAGCGGATGAGGCCCAGGAGCCCTCGGGGGGCGTCCACTCGGTGTCATCGGGCACGGTTCAGAGGGTAGTGCCGTTCGGGCCCCCGACGCTCACCCCGTCAACGCGCCCCCGGCCCCCACCCCTGCGGCCCCGGCGCCCAGCCGGCCGGTGGTGGTGCAAACCTCCGCGGCACCGCCGCCGAAGCCCGTGCCAGCGCCGGCTGGGCAACATGCTTCCGCTGCCACAAGTGGTGCAGAAGCTCCTGCTCCCGTGCCGCGAAGTCCGGGCCCGCCGTGCCGTTGTTGGCGCGTTGGCGGAGGAAGGCCAGGGAGGTGGCGAAGGAGATGTATTCGGCTACCGTGCGGGCCGCGGTCGGGCCGCCGTGGCGGCGGGCCAGGTCTCGGGCTATGCCGCGGGCGCGCATGGAGGAGAGGGCCAGGGGTTCGGGCGGGGTGAGCCAGCCCGCGGCCTGGTAGGCGGGGAGGTGGGCGCGGATCGTGCGCAGTTCGTTCTGGCGGGACCAGATGGTCAGCCACGTCAGTACGCCGAAGACCGGCACCATGAAGAGGGCGTAGACGGCGAGGAAGCCGAGCGGTGGCAGGGACGCCGAGCCGTTCCAGACGCCGTGCAGGACCATCGCCGTCAGCAGCGCGGCGGTCGGCACGAGGAAGCGGGCCACGCGGCGGTGCGGGGCCATCGTCGCGGCGATGCCGAAGCCCAGGCCCGTCATCGATGTGAAGAGCGGGTGGGCGAACGGCGACATCAGCACGCGGATGAAGAACGTCGCGGCGGTCGTCGAGGGCAGGCCCGAGTAGCCGAAGCTCTGGTCGGAGGCGTAGGCGTTGCCCAGGTAGAGGATGTTCTCGGTGAAGGCGAAGCCGGTGGCCGTGATCCCGGCTGTCACCACGCCGTCGACGATGCCGTTGAAGTCGCGGCGGCGGTAGAGGAACAGCAGCAGCACCGCGGCCGCCTTGGCGCTCTCCTCCACCACCGGTGCGACGAAGGTGGCGCCCCAGGTGTTCGCGTCGGCCCGCTGCGCGACGTCGACGGTGTTCAGCAGCCACTTCGTCGCGTAACCGTTGGCCATGATGGCCACCAGGGTGGCCGCGCACGCGCCCCAGGCGAAGGCGAAGATCAGGTTCCGCCAGGGCTTCGGCTCGACCCGGTCCATCCAGCGGAACGCCGCCACGAGCAGCGGTACGGGCAGGACCGCGAGCCCGAGGCCCACCAGGAAGCCGTCGGTGCCGGTCTGCTCGCGGACGAGCGCGAGGATGACCAGCCCGCTGAGGGCGAGCAGCAGGATCAGTGCGCCGGCGCGCACCGCCTTGTTGTCCCACAGGGCGGTGCGTGGCTTGTAGCGCCAGCCCTCCGGCGCGGGCATCGCGGTGAAGCTCGGCTGCTGGCCGTCGGCGGGCGCGGGCCCGGTGTACGGCGGCTGGTGGGGCGGGGAGTCATGCACCCGACGACCCTAACGAAGGGGCGGTGCGGGTAACCGGCGGTTCCGGCCGCGGCCTTGGACCGCGGCCATGAAACGCGTCACCGTCGGGCCGCCCGCCGGAAGGCATGGACCGTCGGACTGCCGGGGTCGGCCGTCGGGCCGCCCGCCGGGGGATCAGACCGCGCGCCGCCGGAACATCAGGTCGTGCACCACGTGCCCCTTGTCCAGGCCCTGGCCCTCGAAGCGGGTCAGCGGGCGGAACTCCGGGCGCGGGGCGTAGCCGCCGTCGGGCTGGGTGTTCTCGAAGTCCGGGGAGGCGGTGAGCACCTCCAGCATCTGCTCCGCGTACGGCTCCCAGTCCGTCGCGCAGTGCAGCAGCGCGCCGGGCGCCATCCGGGTGGCCGCCAGCGCCAGGAACTCGGGCTGGATCAGCCGCCGCTTGTGGTGGCGCGCCTTGGGCCACGGGTCCGGGAAGAACACGCGGACGCCCGAGAGCGCGTCGGGGGCGAGCATCTCGCGGAGCAGGATGATCGCGTCGCCGTTGGCGACCCGGACGTTGGCCAGGCCGTTCCGCTCGGCGAGGTTGAGCAGATTGCCCTGGCCCGGGGTGTGCACGTCGCAGGCGAGGATGCCGGTACCCGGGTCCGCGGCCGCCATCTGCGCCGTGGCCTCGCCCATGCCGAAGCCGATCTCCAGGACGACCGGCAGCTCGGGATCGCCGAACAGCTCGCCGAGGTCGAGGCGGCTCAGACCGTCGATGTCCAGGCCCCACTTGGGCCACAGACGGCGCAGTGCTTCGCCCTGGCCGGTGGTGACGCGGCTGCGGCGCGGCTGGAACGAACGGATGCGGCGCTCGTGGTGCGAGCCCGCCGGGTCCGCTGCCGGTCCGGCGGGAAACTTCGGCTCGCGCGGGGTCCGCTCCGCGGTGGGGGCGGGGATCCCGTCGGGGGCTGGGGTGGGGGCGAGGTTCTCAGACACAGTTCTTCCATAGTACGGGCGGGTCGGGGACGGCCCTGGGCCTGCGGCTTTCCCCCTGCCCGCCCCTGCCCGAACCGGGGCTCCGCCCCGGACCTCGGACCTCGGAACCCGGTCCTCGGCTCAGGTACCGGCCAACCCCTTCAGCACCCTCCGGGCCACCTCCCGACCGATCGGCAGGGAAGCCGTCGCCGCCGGGGAGGGCGCGTTCAGTACGTGCACCATCCCCGGGGATTCCGCGAACAGGAAGTCGTCCACCAGCGTCCCGTCCCGCAGCACCGCCTGTGCCCGTACGCCCGAGGGCGCCGGTATCAGGTCGTCCGCGGTGACCTCCGGCAGCAGCCGCCGCACCGCGTCCGTGAAGGCGCGCTTGGACAGGGAGCGCCGCACCTCGCCCGCGCCGTACCGCCAGTGGCGGCGGGCTATGCGCCAGGAACCGGGGAACGCGAGGGCGTCGGCCAGCTCCCCGGGGCGCACCGTCGCCCGGCCGTACCCCTCGCGGGCGAGGGCGGGCACCGCGTTGGGCCCCAGGTGGACCCCGCCGTCGATGCCCCGGGTGAGGTGGACGCCGAGGAAGGGGAACGCCGGGTCCGGCACCGGATAGACGAGGCCGCGCACCAGGTCCGCACGGTCGGGGGACAGCTCCCAGTACTCCCCGCGGAAGGGGATGATCCGCATGCCGGGGGCGTCGCCCGCGAGCCGGGCGACCCGGTCGCTGTACAGCCCGGCGCAATTGACCAGGGCGCGGGCGCGCAGCACCTCGCCGAGGGACGTGCGGACCGCGACCGCGGGACCCCGCCGCTCGATGGCCTCGACCCGCGCCCCGTACCGCACGGCGGCCCCGGCGTCCGCCGCCAGGCCGGCCAGGCGGCGGGCCACCGCGCCGTAGTCGCAGATGCCCGTGGTGCCGACGTGGACGGCGCCGAGGCCGCGGACGTGCGGCTCGTGCTCGGCGATCTGGGCGGGGCCCAGCTCCCGCACCGGGATGCCGTTCTCCCGGCCGCGCTGCACCAGGGCGTGCAGCCTGGGCAGCTCCGAGCGCTCCGTGGCGACGATCAGCTTGCCGGTGACCTCGCAGGGCAAGCCGTGCTCCGCGCAGAACTCCACCATCTCCGCCGCGCCCCGCACCGCGAACCGGGCCTTCAGCGAACCCGGGCGGTAGTAGATCCCGCTGTGGATCACCCCGCTGTTGCGCCCGGTCTGGTGAAGCGCGGGCCCCGGCTCCTTCTCCAGCACCGTGACGCGCGTGCCCGGTGCGGCGCGCGTGATCGCATATGCCGTCGACAGGCCCACGATCCCGCCCCCGATCACCAGCACATCGCTGTCGTACGCCCTCACCACGTCACCTCCCCGCGACGACCGGACACCCACGACCGAGCACCCGGCAACCCCAGCGCCTCACCCACGCCTGCCCCCCATCATGACCTGCGCCACTGACAACGGGGCGAAACCCGGGACGGTCCGGGACCCGGGCGAGTTGATCACGAGCCGGGAAAACACGCCGTGTTGGGGCGGAAGGGTACGGAAGCCACGGAAGGTGCGGTTGGTGCGGACAGCACGGTCGATATGCGCGGTCGATCGGTATGCGTGCTCGGCATGCGCGGTCGGTATGCAAGGCCGGTATGCAAGGCCGGTATGCACGGCCGAAGTCGCAGCCGCAGCCGCGGCCGAACCGATGGAAAGCATGCACCCGCCTCGCGGCTCAGCCCCGCCGCCCGAACAGGAGGGCACCTCGAAGGGCCGCCGCCGGGCTCCTCACCCGTGCGCCACCAATAACGGCCGCGCCCGCTCCCGGAGCTCCACCACCCGCGGCTCGTCCCCGTACGGCTCCAGGCGGTGCAGCAGATCCCGTACGTACTCCGTCGTACGCGCCGAGGAGATCCGGCCCGCGACCTCGACCGCGCGCGTCCCGGCCGCGCATGCCGCGTCCAGGTTGCCCGACTCCAGCTCGGCGACCGCCGACACCACCAGCCGCAGCCCGTGCGACCGTACGAACTCCTCCGTCGGACGCGACAGCGCCTGCTCCGTGAACCGCTGCACCTGCCGCGGCATCCGCAGGTCGCGGTAGCACTCGGCGGCGTCGGCCGCGAACCGCTCCTGCGAGTAGAAGTCCAGCCAGGAGGGGTCGGGATCGCCCGTACGCGCCCGCTCCAGCCACCCCTCGGCGGCCTTGAGGGCCGCCCCGCAGGCCGGCGCGTCGCCCGCCTTCGCCTGTGCTCGCGCCTCGACCAGCCGGAAGAAGCTCATCGTGCGGGCGGTGGCCAGCCCGCGGTTGCGCTCCAGTGCGGCCTGCGCCAGGTCCACGCCCTCGTCGGCGAAGCCGCGGTATGTCGCCTGGAGGCTCATCGAGGCCAGCACATAGCCGCCAAGCGGCACGTCGGCGGCCGCGCGGGCCAGCCGCAGCGCCTGGATGTAGTAGCGCTGCGCGGCCTCCTGCTGGCCGGTGTCGAAGGCCATCCACCCGGCGAGCCGCGTCAGTTCGGCCGTGGCGCCGAACAGTGAACGGCCCACCTCGTCGCTGTACGAACCGAGCAGCAGCGGCGCTGCGTCGACCCGCAGGCACTCGGGAACCATGGACGAACGCCAGTCGCCCCCACCGTATTTGGAATCCCATCGCCGGGCGTCGTCCGCCGCCTCCCGCAGCTTGGCCACGTCGCTGTGGCCGACCCGCTGCACCGGACCGCCCTCGGAGCCGCCGTTCTCGGTCTCCCTCGCCGCCTGGTGGGCCTCGCGGGCGACCGAGCCGTCGGCGGGGGTTATCAGCCATCGTGACGCGGGCGTGGCATAGGCGCTGACGGAGAAGGATCCGGCCAGGCTCTGCCAGATGCCGCCGCCCCCGCGGCGACCGGCCAGATCCAGCCGGTACAACTCCGTCGCGGAGCGCACCGCCTGGCCGACATCGCGCGGGAACGCGAGCCCGACCTCGGGCGCCGGATCGGCGTCCGCGAGCCCGATCTCGTGCAGCGGCACCGGCCGCCCGAGCTTGCCCGCGATCGCCGCCGCGATCAGATGCGGCGCCGCGCCCTGCGGCACCATGCCCTTGGAGACCCAGCGGGCCACGGACGTCTTGTCGTAGCGAAGTGTCAATCCGCGCTGCGCACCGAGGTCGTTGACCCTGCGCGCGAGACCGGCGTTGCTGATTCCGGCGAGGACGAGGACAGTGCCGAGCTTTTCGTTCGGCCCGCGTGGCTCCCTGGACATGCGCACCCCTCGGCAAAGCGACGCCCGCCCCGGCATAGGCACGAGGCATTCGTAAACCCAGCGTAGTTCCCCGCATCCCGACCGTTAAGAGGCGATGTCCCGGATGGCGAGATTCTGGTCCGTGCGCGCGTGCACCGAGGGGCACGTGCTCCGGTTGTGTGTGGCTGTGCGCCCATCGTGCGCTCTGTACTCGCCATCTCAAGGGCGCTTCCATAGAAGGCGCGTGGGTTGGCCCGCTGCACTGGATCCAGTGGGCTGGGGGAGCCGCCGCCTCATTCCCCGCGGGCGGCGGAACGGTCCGGGGGGCGTGCGAGCGCCCCCCGGACCGGCCTTTGCCCTGCGGAAGCCCCGCTGAAGCCTCGCTGAAGCCCCGCGGGGCGACGGACGGCCGCCCGCCGGACCACCCGCATCTGCCGGTCGAAGCACTGCGCGAGTGCGCCCCACGCCTTGTGAGCCAAGGAAGTTGGCCGGTTCTCGCCGTCCGTCACGCCGGAACGCGACGCCGCCCTCGCGCCGCGCCACGCCACGCGCGTACACAACGGCTTCCTGTGCCCCCAGTCGTGACAGCATGGCCCATGCAATGGGCATGACGACCCGACATCTCCCGCTGCACAACGGCGTGTTGGGCCGGAAGCGGCGTGACCGGTGTGACGCCTCCTTCGTTGTCGTCATCGTCGGCCCGCTGTGCATGATGACTGCACGTGTTGGTTGTCCACAGCCTGTGGAGGCGGCAATGCGCTGGTTGGTGGGGTGGAGCAGCACCGCCTCCGGGACCGGTTCCCGCGCCGTGCCGGGGTACGACGGCAGATACGGTGACAGATACGACGACCGGCACGGCGGCAGATACGGCGACAGCGGCCCGGAACACCTCGACGGCCCCACCGTCCACCCCGTCGGCGCGCAGCTCCTGTGGGGCGACCCCGCGCCCCTGTGGGCCGTCGGCGACTGGCGCCCCGACGAGGTCCGCGTCGTCCAGGCCGACCCCATCACCCGCCTCGCCGTGTTCGGCCGCTGCGGCGCCACCGACGACGGACTGCGGGCCGGGCTCGTTGCGGCCCGCGGCGGCGCTCTCCGGCACCTCACGGCGTGGCCCGGCAGCTACACGGCCGTCGCCCAAGTGGGGCGCCGCATCACCGTCGCCGGGGACCTTGCCGGGGCCCGGCCCGTCTTCCACACACCCTGGGCGAGCGGCACCGCCTACGCCACCGCCGCACTGCCCCTCGCCGACCTCATCGAGGCACAGCTCGACGTCGGCCACCTCGCCGCCCTGCTCGCCTGCCCCGACTCCCCGGAGGCCCTGCGCGACGGCACGCCCTACGTGGGCGTCCGGCGCGTACCGCCCGGACACGCGCTGGTCCTGCGCGACGGGGCGCGCGAGATCACCGGCTACGAACCGACGGCCTCGCTCGCCGTCGGCGCGCCCCAACTCGCCCCGGAAGAAGCCGTAGAAGGCATAAGGGACGCCCTGGTCGACGCCGTACGGGCCAGGCTCGCGGCCCCCCGCCACGCGCCCGAGAGCGGCCACGGCCTCCTCGACCCCGGCCCCGTCCCCGGCATGGGCCCCGCCCAACGGCGCGCCGCCCGGGGCGGACCCGCGCCCGGCATCGGCGCCGACCTCTCCGGAGGCAGCGCCTCCGCCACCCTGGCGCTGCTCGCGGCGGGACTCCCCGGCGTACCCGGCACGCCTTTCGGGCACCGCGCGGGCGAACGCCTCCTCGCCGTCACCTTCAACGACCTCGCCGCCGACGGCAGCCGGGCCCGCGAGGCCGAACTGGAACGGGCCCGCACCCTCGCCGCCGACCCACGGCTGCGCCACGTGGTCGTCGCCGCGGGCGAGGAAGCCCTCCCGTACGCGGACCTGGCCGGCGGCCCGCTCACCGACGAACCCGGCCCCTCCCTCGTCACCGCCGAACGCCACCGGCGACGGCTCGCCGCGGGCAGCGCCGACCACTTCGTCGGACACGGCGCCCGCCAGGTGCTGGACGCCCACCCCGCGCGCCTGGCCGACCTGCTGATGGACCGCCGCCGACGCCACCTGCTGCGCCCCGTCTCGGCCCTCGCCCGCGCCGACGGAGGGGCCGCGCAGTCCCTCTTCGTACCGTTCACGGTCTACCGCGCGGCCCGCAGGCTCGCCCGTACGTCCTACCGGGAGGGCCTGGAGACGGCCGCCGGACAGTTGCTGTCCCTGGACTTCCCCGCCGCGGACGACCCGGTGGACGAGGCCGCGCGGACCGCGCCCGGCGGCGCCGTGGACGCCTCGCTCGCCGCCCTCACCTGGTGCAGACCCGGGCCCGCCGCCCGCTGGCTCACCGGCGAGGCACTCGCCGAAGTATCGGTTCGTCTCCAGGCGGCCGCGGTCCGCCCGCCGGGCCTCGTCCAGCGGCCCGGGGAGCGCCGCGCGGCCGCGGCCCTCGCCCGGCACGCCACGGACCACCGCGTCTTCGAGCAGGCCGCCGAGGTCCGCAGCCAGCGCCTGCACGCGCCCTTCCTCGACAACCAGGTCGTACGGGCCTGCCGCGCGCTCCCCGAAGCACTCCGCGTACAACCCGGGGCGCGCGCATCCGTACTGCGCGCCGTCCTCGCGGGCTCGGGCGTCCGCGAACTGCCCCCGGGCTGGGGCGCCACCTCGCACGCCTCCCACGCGGCGGCCGTACGGGCCGGACTCCGCGCGTCCGTCGGCCAGTTGCTCGACCTCTTCGACGCGCCCCTGCTGGCCGACGCGGGCCTGGTCGAGGCCAGGGTCGTACGGGCCGCCCTGCACGCGGCCGCGGACGGCCGGGCGCTCCCGCTGGACGGACTGGCCGAACTGGTCTCCACCGAGGTCTGGCTGCGCCGCCTGCTCGCCCGCCGCGGCACCTGCTGGACGGGCACGGCCCCGCGCCAACGCGCCGTCGCGGGCGGGATGGAGCCCCGGCCCAGCCTGTGAGCCGTCATCGCGAGGCGGCGTTGCGAGGCGCCGTTGCGAGCCGTCGTCGCAAGGCATTGTCGTGAGGCGTCATCGTGAGGCGGTGCCGCGGTCGGCCACCGGGGCGGGATCCGGCGACCGTATCGAGGCGGTCGGCGCGGCTACCCGCAGCTGAACCGCGCCCCCGCCCAGTCCGCCACCGTGATCGCGTCCATGACGGTCACCGGCTCGACGACCAGCCGGACCGACCGGCGCCCCGCCAGGGACACATGCACCGGGACCGCCCCTTCCCCGGCCCGCACCTCACCTGACGACCACAGCCGCGTGCCGTCCCCGTAGACGGAGAACCGGACCGCGCCGGAGCCGGGGGACAAATCGTCGATTCCTGCCATCGCGTCGTACGCGCTGCAGGAGCGATTTAAGTTGACCGTCACCGACGACTCGGCAGGCACGCTCACCCCGCGCGGATACGACACATCGTCGATCTCCAGCCCGTACCGGTGCCACATCCAACTGCTCTCGTAGGGATCGACCTCCGGCTCCGTGCCGTCCCCCTCCCCGGCGTAGTCCAGCTCGTCGAGCTCGTGGACGGCCGACGGAGGAGCCGGGGACGGGGGCGTCGGAGCGGGCTCGGGCACCGACGGCGACGGTCGCGGCGGCGGGGACTCCGGAGGCGGAGTGGGCGACGGACGGGGCGGCGAAGGCACCTTCGGCGGAGGCTGAGACGCAGGCGGGGGCGACGGCGGGGGCGACGGGGGAGTGGACGCGGCCTCCTCCGGGCCGGGCGACGGCGGGCTCGACGCCTTCACCGGAACCGGGGCGGCGGGCCTCGGCAGCGCCTTCACCACAGGCTTCGGCGTCGGCTTCGGCGTCGGCACGGGCATGACCGGACCCGCCGTGACCTTGGCCCGCGGCGCGTGATGATGCTCGACGGTGCCACCCACCAGGGCGTACGCGGCGATGCCACCGGCAGCAAGCACCGCACCCGCCGTGATGCCGACCTTCGCCGGCGCCCCCAGCCCCTCGCTCGCCGCCGCGCCCCCGGCGCCGCCACCCCCGCCACCCGTACCGGAGCCGCCCGCGGCCGACGCGACACCCGCGCCCGCCGCCGTCCCCGCGCCGACGGCCCCCGCGGCCAGCCCCGCGGCGGCCTTGACCGACAACCCGGCCCCGAACCAGCCGATCACCGCGACCGGCAGCAGCGCGCGCAGCCGGGTGTTGACATCGGCGACCTCCAGCGCCGCCGTACGGCACTGGGCACACCCCTCCAGATGCTTCTGCAGCCCCCGCTCCGCCCGCGTCCGCAACCCGCCCCGCGCATACGCGCCGAGCCGGTCCGCGTACCGCGCGCATGAACCGCCCGAGGTCAGCGCCGTACTCACATGTGCCTGCAGATACGCCTGCTTCAGCCCCTCGCGCGCCCGGTGCGCCAGCACCGCCGTCGCGTTGGCCGTCAGCCCGAGCAGCGGCGCGACCTTACTGAGGGACTCCTCCTCCACCGTGGTGTGCCACAGGACCGTCTGCCACCGCTCCGGCAGACTGCGGAACGCCTGCACGGCCAGGGACTGCTCCGCCTCCCGCATGGCCAGCACATCCGCGCCCAGGTCGAGAGTGTCGTCGTCCGGGGCCCGGGACGTGCGGGACGCCGAGGCGGCGAAGACCGCGAAGTCCTCGACGAGTTGCTCCCGGCGCGTGGTCTTCGCCCACGCCGCGGCGACCCGCCGCACCGTCGTCAGCAGATACGCGCGCACCGCCGCATTGGGCCCCGCACCGCCCCGCACCGCCTGCAGAGTGCTCGCGAAGACCTCGTTGGTGAGGTCCTCTGCGGTGTGGTGATCCCGGCAGCAACTCCGCGCGTACCGGCGGACCGCAGCCGAGTGCCTCCGGTACAGCTCCTCGTACGCGTCGCTCTGGCCGGCCCGCATCCGGGCGACCAACTCGATGTCGGACGGCGGCACATCGACGGCCGACTCGTCCGGCAGCGGCTCCTCGGCGGACGGATCGTCGAGCGGCGGCGGACCGGACACCCGTGGACGCGGTTCCAGGGAATCGGCCCGACGCGCATGGGAAGGCCGTGGGCGAGCGGGCAGGGCGCTGCTGCCGACACCGCTCTCACCCTGACCGCTCTCGCCCTGGCCGTCGCCCTCCCGCTGCTGCGGGACACTCGGACCGCCCGAACCACCGCGGCCGGGCACCCGGCGAGAGGGCGGCGAGCCCGCACCCTCGCCCCCGCGTGGTTCTTCCCGGCCGTCAACACCCATGGCTGAGGCCCCTGTACACGCCAGCACACCCGAACACCGTAGAAGCGTGGCACAGTGTCGGCCGTCACTGCCGCAGCATGCGCATCAACCACTCATCCGGGGAGTCTTCGGACACCCGGCGCAATAGCGGTCACTCGAACGGGGAAGGATTATCCGAACGCGCCCGAGTCACCCCGGGCGCGCCCGTCACGGGAACACCCCACCCGTCGGCCGCTCCGCGGCACCTACTCCGTCGGGCGGGACCGGAGCCCCTCCAGCAGGATGTCCAGGAGCCGCGAGGAGGCCGCCGCCTGCTGCACCGCGTCCGGCAGCGAGGGCGCCGCCGTCGCTATCACCAGCAGCACATCGGCGACCGTCACATCGGCGCGCAGCTGACCCGCCGCCCGCGCCCGGTCCACCAGCCGGCCGACGACCTCCAGCAGAGCCGCCGCGCCGGAGTCCTCCCGCTCGGCGACCTGGGTGGACCGCTGCTCGACCAGCCGCAGTTCGTGCAACTGGCCACCGGTGGCGCCCGGCTGCCGCTGCTGCGGAACCCGGGCCTCGACCTGCTCCTCGGCGTCCACGTCGACGCCCACCCGCAGCACCTGCGGCGGCAGCAGCCGCCCCGCGCCCGAGGCCACCGACGTGCGGAGGAACCGGGAGAGGGCCGACCACGGCTCGTCCTCCTGGCCCAGTGCCGTCCGCGCCTGCTCGGTCAGCCGAGCCGTCTCCTCCTCGGCTATCCGCCGCACCAGTACGTCCTTGCTCGGGAAACGGCGGTAGACCGTCCCGACACCCACCCGGGCCCGGCGCGCCACGTCCTCCATCGGCGCCCCGTACCCCAGCTCGCCGAAGACCTCGCGAGCCGCCCGCAGGACATGTTCGAGGTTGCGCTGAGCGTCCACGCGCAACGGAGTGCTCCGGCCGCCGTTGGCGTCAGCGGACGCGACAGCGGTCGACCAATGAGAGCCCTGAATGTGCATATGTGATCCCCCGGTTATGACGTCTCCCCCCGGAGACTCCCCGCCCTGACTGCCGGAGCACGTCTCTGACACCCCGACGAAGTACGAACATAGTTGAGCCCAGGTCAAGAAAGAAGGGGTAGTTCCGCACAGGCCCTCCCCGATTGGAGTACGGGCCCCACCCGCCCCGTTTCCGCACCACCCCACAACCCCACCCCGTCCACCCTGACCTGCGCGGTTGTCCTTCGAACCACTGCCCGGACCGTGGAGGGATCAGCTCCGCCACCGGTCGTACATTTCGCGGGGCCTGTGGACAAACTCCGGTCGGCGGTGCGTCATGGGAGGGAGCTCTGCACGGCCGGACCGACCCGGCACCCCGGCCGCGACACCCTCTCGGGCCGGACGACATCGCGAGGAGGGGCCCTGGTGAAGGAACCGGCGCGCATTCTGATCGTCGGCGGCGGCTACGTCGGGATGTACACCGCCCTGCGGCTCCAGCGGAAACTCAGGCGCGGCGAGGCCCACGTCATCGTGATCGACCCCGAGCCGTACATGACGTACCAGCCCTTCCTCCCCGAGGCCGCGGCCGGCTCCATCTCCCCCCGCCACGTCGTCGTCCCGCTGCGCCGCACCCTCGCCAAGTGCCAGGTCGTCATCGGCGAGGCGACCTCCATCGACCACGCCAAGCGCACCGCGACCGTCAACACCCTCGCCACGCGCCAGGACGGCACCGGCGCCATCGAGGTGCACTACGACGAGCTGGTCCTCGCCCCCGGCTCCGTCTCCCGCACCCTCCCCGTCCCGGGCCTGGCCGACCACGGCATCGGCTTCAAGACCGTCGAGGAGGCCATCGGCCTGCGCAACCACGTGCTCGAACAGCTGGACATCGCCTCCTCCACCCGCGACCCCGACATCCGGGACGCCGCCCTCACCTTCGTCTTCGTCGGCGGCGGCTACGCGGGCGTCGAAGCGCTCGCCGAGCTCGAGGACATGGCCCGCTACGCCGCCCGCTACTACCACAACGTGCGCCCCGACGACCTGAAGTTCGTCCTCGTCGAGGCGTCCGGCCGCATCCTCCCCGAGGTCGGCGAGGAGATGGGCCGCTACGCGCTCCGCGAGCTGCGCGGCCGGAACATCGACGTACGGCTCGACACCCGCCTCGACTCCTGTGCCGGCCGCGTCGCCGCGCTCAGCGACGGCTCCCGCTTCCCCACCCGCACCCTCGTCTGGACCGCGGGCGTCAGGCCGCACCCGATCCTCGCCTCCACGGACCTCCCGCTGAACGAGCGCGGCCGCCTCAAGTGCACCGCGGCGCTCACCGTGGAGGGCGTCGAACACGCGTGGGCGGGCGGCGACGCCGCGGCCGTCCCGGACCTCACCGCCGCCGAACCCGGCAAGGAGTGCGCCCCCAACGCTCAACACGCCGTGCGCCAGGCGAAGGTGCTCGCCCGCAACCTCGTCGCCTCCCTGCGCGACAGACCGCTCCAGGACTACCGCCACGCGTACGTCGGCTCCGTCGCCTCGCTGGGCCTCCACAAGGGCGTCGCACAGGTCTACGGCAGGAAGCTCAAGGGCTACCCCGCGTGGTTCATGCACCGCGCCTACCACCTCAGCAGAATCCCCACCTTCAACAGAAAAGCGCGCGTTCTCGCCGAATGGACCCTCACAGGACTGTTCAAACGTGAGATCGTCTCGCTCGGCTCGCTGGAGAACCCTCGCGCCGAATTCGAACTCGCCGCGGACACGGGCCGCCACCCCGAAGCGAGTTGAGGCAGGTCGCGACACCCGTAACGGAGCCGGGAACTCCCCCACAGGGGCCCGACGTCTGACGGATGTCAGTCCCGTCGGCCACACTGGTCGTGTGACCATGGGTGGGCTCGTATCTGCGAAGAGTAACGACGACGAGGATTCGGACGTTTGCAGCATTCCCCCGGGGACAGGCCCCCGTACCGCCAACCACGGCCGCGTGCCGGGCGCACGGCTCTGCCACACGTCGCCGAGCCGGCCCGGATCGACTCCGCGAGGTAACCGTCTGTGAACTTCACCCGCTGGAGTGCCCGGCTTCCCGGAACGCAGCGCCGAGCCGCCGCACGCGCCGAACGCATGGAGCGCGCCGACCGGGCCGCCGCGACCCCACCAGCCCCGTCAGCCCCGCCCATGGCCGCCGGCTCCGTGCCCGCCGCCCGCGCCGAGACCACCCCGTCCGCCACGCCCGGACCCGACGCCCCCGTCCCCTCGCTGGCCGGCCTCTCCGTCCACGACATCCTCGGCCAGGTGCCGGCCCTGGTCGCCGTCGCCTACGGTCCCGACCACCGGCTCGCCTACGCCAACGAGGCCTACGCCGCCCTCTTCGGCCCCCGCACCCCCGGCATGCCCGCCCGCGAGGCCCTCCCCGAGCTGACCGAGCTCGGGCTGCTCCCGCTCATGGACCAGGTGCTGCGCAGCGGCAGGCCCCGTACGGTCAAGTCCCGCCGCGTCACCGCCGACGCGCGGGGCACCGACACGCCCACCGCCCCGGACCCCGACGCGCGGCACGGGTACTACACCTTCACCTGCTCCCCGATCGACGTCGGCGCCCACTCCGGCGTCCTCATCTTCGCCGCCGACGTCACCGACCAGGTCGAGGCCGCCGAGCGGCTGCGTGCCAGCGAGCGCCGCCAGCGCGAGGCCGCGGTGACGCTCCAGCGCAGCCTCCTCCCACAGGAGCTCGAACAGCCCGACGACCTGCGCGTCGCCGCCACCTACCAGCCCGGCGGCAAGGACACCGCCGTCGGCGGCGACTGGTACGACGTCATCACCCTCGGCGCGGGCCGCACGGCGCTCGTCATCGGCGACGTCATGGGCCGCGGAGTGCGCGCCGCCGCCGTCATGGGCCAGCTCCGTACGGCCGTACGGGCGTACGCGCGCCTCGACCTGCCGCCCCACGAGGTGCTCCAGCTCCTCGACGGACTCGCCACCGAGATCGACGCCACCCAGATCGCCACCTGCGTCTACGCCGTCCACGACCCCAACGAGGGCCGCCTCGTCTACGCCTCCGCGGGGCACCTCCCGATCCTCGTCCGCGACCCCGACGGCACGGTCCGCCGCGCCGCCGAACCCACCGGCCCCCCGCTCGGCACCGGCGGCTGGGTGCACACTTCCGGCACCGTCCCCCTCGGGCCCGGCGCCAGCGCCGTCCTCTACACGGACGGCCTCGTCGAGCGCCGTCACGAGGACATCTACGAGGGCGTCGAGGCCCTGGAGCGCGCCTTCGCCGGCGCCACCGGATCACCCCAGGTCATGTGCAACCGACTGATGCGCGCCCTCGGGGTCACTGACGAGCACGACGACGACGTCGCCATGCTCGTCCTCCAGCACCCCGCCCGCACCGGCCACGACGCCGAGCTGTTCCACAACGCGGCCCTGGAGCTCCTCGGCGGTGTGGAGGCGGCGCCACGCGCGCGTGCCTTCGCCTCCGGCGTCCTCGTCAGCTGGCGTTTCCCGACCGAGCTGCGCGACCTGGGCGTCCTGGCCGCCAGCGAGCTCGTCGCCAACTCCCTCCAGCACGGCACGCCTCCCATGCGGCTCCGCCTGCGCCGCACCGACCGACGGCTGATCATCGAAGTGACCGACGGCGACGACCACCTGCCACGCCGCCGCCGGGCCGAACCGGCGGACGAGGCGGGGCGCGGCATCTCGATCATCGCCACCATCGCCTCCTCCTGGGGCTCACGCCGTACCCCGGGCGGCGGCAAGGCCGTCTGGTGCGAATTCGCCCTCCCGGCTGGCCACACATGACGTAAGCGCCTGTGGCCCGGAAACGCGGGGTTTCCGGGCCACAGGCGCTCGCTTCGTCTATTTCGTCTATATAGATAGCTCGTCTATATAGACGAGTGGAGAATTCCCGCGCGAGGCATCACACGGAGACAGCGGTCGGCTCGGCCCGCTCGCCGTCCTTGACGGCCTTGGTCCGCGCGGCGGACACCCGCGGGACCTCCTGCGCCGGAGTGAGCCGTCGGCCCAGCCGCAGCGCCAGCGCGCTGATGCCCAGCGAGCACACGATCAGCATCACGATGTACGCGACGTACATGCCGCCACCGGCCATCAGACCGCCCACCGCGGGGCCGATCGCCAGCGCCAGCTGCTTGACCAGGGCGAACGCCGAGTTGTACTGACCCACCAGCCGCGCCGGAGCCAGGTCCGCCACCAGCGGGGCCATCGTCGGCGCCAGCATCGACTCACCTATACCGAAGAGGGCGTACGTGGAGATCAGCAGCGCGGTCGCCACACCGTGCGCCCCCGGTACAAGCCCGGACACCCCGGCCGCGATCCACGCCACGGTCCAGATCAGACCGACCAGCGCGATGACCCGGCTGCGCCTCCGCCGCTCGACCAGCTTCAGCACGACGAACTGCGCCAGCACGATGGCCGCGGTGTTGGCGGCGAGCGCGATGCCGAGCGTGGCGGGCGAGATCCGGGTCACCTCTACGGCGAACGCCGCGAGCCCCGACTCGAACTGTCCGTAGCAGGCGAAGAACATCACGAAGCCCAGCACACACAGCTGCACCATGGCCCGGTCCCCGAACAGGGTCCGCCACGCGCCCTTGGCCGCACCGTCGGTCGGCACGGCGTCCTCGACCTTGGGCACCTTCGGCAGGCGTACGGTCGCGATGGCCGCGCCCAGCACCAGGAACATCACGGACTCGATCGCGAAGAGCCGCACAAAGCTCGCGGGGTTCGACGTGTCCACGAGCTGGCCGCCCAGCAGCCCGCCGACACCGAGACCGAGGTTGTTGAGGAAGAACTGCGTCGCGAACGCACGCGAGCGCGTCGCCGGCGTCGAGCACCACACGATCATGGTGGCCAGCGAGGGCTGGATCACCGCGATACCGGCACCGAGCGCGGCCGCCGCCGCGATGACGAGCGACTCGCTGTCGGCCAGCCCGAGCCCCATCGATCCGGTGGCGGCGGAGACCGTACCGGCGATGGTCACGGGCAGCGGACCCCGCCGGTCGATGACCCGACCGGTGAAGGGCAGCACGACGAGCGCGGCCATGGCAAAGGTCGCCATCACGACACCGGCGGTACTCGCACCGAGGTTCCGCACCTGAGACACATAGATGAACAGGAACGGGATCGTGAAGCCGTTGCCGAACGCGCTCAACGCGTTGCCCAGCTGGATCCGACGCAGCGCTGCGCCCATCGCGGTGGTCACACTCACCTACCTAGTCCGAGAGAAGTGGATGGCTGAAGGCGGACAGTCCAAGCCTGAAGACTTCAACTGTAAACTTCGAAGCTAAAGAGTACACATCAAAGGGCTTTAGCGCCAATGAGCCGTGTCATACTGCGGCCCATGGCTGACACCCCCGGCACCCGCGAGCCGAGCCTCGACGAGCAGATCGCCGCCTACCAGCGCGAATTCCAGGACCTTGACCCCCAGGTGGAGAAGGTCGTCTCCGCCCTCAGCCGCCTCAGCCGACGCATGAACGTCGCGTACGGGCGGCAGACGGCGGAGCTCGGACTGAGCAACGCCGAGTTCGAAGTACTGAAGGCGCTCGTCCTGGCCGGGGACCCGTATCGCATGGGCCCCGGCGACCTCGCCAAGCGCCTGGGTCTCACCCCCGCCGCGATGACCCACCGCATCGACCGGATGGTCGCGGAGGGCCTCGTCACCCGGGAACGCGACGAGAGCAACCGGGTGCGCGTCATCGTCGGCATCACCGAGGAAGGCCGCACGAAATGGCTGGAGGCGATGCGGATGGCCTCGGTCTTCGAGGAGGAACTGCTCCAGGACCTCTCCGGAGAGGAACGGGGCAGGCTGGGCGAGATGCTGACCCGGCTGCTGCGCCAGGTGGAGCGGGCCCAGCCGGACGCCGGCGGTCGGCTCAGCGACCTGGACTGACGGCCCATCGGGCCGCCCGGCCCAATGGTTGACACGGGTACTGCCGGTGGGTAGTGTTCTCCGAGTTGCCACACGGGCCTTACGGTTCGGTGGCGGCCACTCACGCCGCACCGGCGGCACTCTCTACTTGTATGGCTCCCTGAACGGGATGGATTTCGGCTTGCCGGAATTCGGTTCGGACTCCGATTAGGAGTCGCCGGGGAAATCCGCTAAAGTAGTGATCACGCCGGAAGGCGCGAGAAACCCCGCTCCAACAGGGGGCCGGAAACGGAATTCGGGCCGGAAACGGGCCGGGAAACGGATCTGGTAAGGTTGGAAACAACGAAGGGAAGCGC
>NZ_JBSFWT010000099.1:0-25194 GCF_053594975.1 Streptomyces sp. NPDC002537 | reverse complement strand
CCCCGGACCCCCGGCCGCGGGCCGTCTGCCGCCTGCGGCGGGGGCGGCCTGCGGCCGCGTCCTCAAACGCCGGACGGGCTGAATTGTGCGGGCGTAGTCCGTAGCCTGAGGGCCGCAAGCCTGCGGGCCGCAGGTCAAAGTGCCACGGTCCGCGAATCCAGCCCGTCCGGCGTTTGAGGACAACGCGGCGAAGCCGCAAATCGACACTGTGAAGGCCCGTCGTCGGCGCACCCCCCGTAGGGGCGCATGCATCCCGAGGATGACCCCCGTCCGTCTCCGGGACTACTGCCGAGCACCGGCCTCGCCCTGTGGTCGGTCCCTTTTCGGTCCGTTCGGCTGAGGCCGCGACCCCACCTCCGAACCCAGAATTGGAGGAGAAGATTCCGGCCATTGCGGCCACCCAGAGAACCCCGAGAACCCAGAGAACACACCCCTCCGGAGGAGACCCGTGCACCGAACCGCCGCCCCCACCCGCGTGGCCGCCGCCCGCGCCACCGGCCTGAGCAAGGTCTACGGCCACGGGGAGACCCAGGTGCGGGCCCTGGACTCGGTCGACGTGGAGTTCCGCCGCGCGGAGTTCACCGCGATCATGGGGCCGTCCGGCTCCGGCAAGTCCACGCTGATGCACTGCATGGCGGGGCTCGACACCGTCTCGTCCGGCTCCGCGCGGATCGGTGAGGTCGAGCTGGCCTCCCTGGACGACCGCCGCCTCACCCGCCTCCGCCGCGACAAGATCGGCTTCATCTTCCAGGCGTTCAACCTCCTCCCGACGCTGACCGCCCTGGAGAACATCACCCTGCCCATGGACATCGCGGGCCGTAAGCCCGACGCACAGTGGCTCAACACGGTCGTCGACACCGTCGGCCTCTCCGGGCGCCTCGCGCACCGCCCGAGCCAGCTGTCCGGCGGCCAGCAGCAGCGTGTGGCCGTCGCCCGCGCCCTCGCCGCCCAGCCCGAGATCATCTTCGCGGACGAGCCGACCGGCAACCTCGACTCCCGCTCCGGCGCCGAACTCCTGGGCTTCCTGCACGAGTCCGTACGGGCCCTCCAGCAGACGATCGTCATGGTCACCCACGACCCCGTCGCCGCCTCCTACGCCGACCGCGTCGTCTTCCTCGCCGACGGCCGCATCGTCGACGAGATGCGCGAGCCGACCGCCGACGCGGTCCTCGACCGCATGAAGCGCTTCGACGCCAAGGGCCGTACGAGCTGAGCCGCGCCCTCGCCCGTACCCCTCCCGCCCTTTCCGCCACGCCCCGGACCAGGACTCTGCCAGCAATGTTCCGTACCGCCGTGCGCAACCTCCTCGCGCACAAGACCCGGCTGATGATGACCGCGCTCGCGGTCCTCCTCGGCACCGCCTTCGTCTCCGGCACGCTGATCTTCAGCGACTCCGTCGGCGGCGCCTTCCGTAACAAGACGGCCCGGAGCCTCGACGACGTGGCCGTCTCCGTGACCCCCGGCTCCGGCCACGGCCGCGCGGCCAAGGGCGAAGGCGTCCTCGACACCCGCGTCGTCGACAAGGTCCGCGCGCTGCCCGGCGTCACGGCCGTACGTCCCTCGGTCAACGGCACCGCCACGGTCGCCGACAAGGACGGCAACCCCGCGGGCAGTGCATGGGGCAGCACCGCCGCCAACTATGTGCCGGGCCCTGACGGCAAGGACAGCCGCTATCCGGTGAAGTCCGGTCGCGGCCCCGCCGCCGCCGACGAGATAGCCCTCGACGACCGGACCGCCGCCAAGACCGGCGCGAAGCTCGGCGAGCCCGTACGGCTCGCGACCGACGGCCCGGTCATCACCAAGAAGCTCGTCGGCATCGTCGGCACCCGCGACCCGCGGGTGAGCTCGGGCGGCAGCCTCGCGCTGTTCGACACCGCCACCGCGCAGCAACTCTTCGGCAAGCCCGGCCAGTTCGGCGAGCTCGTCGTCTCCGCCGCCAAGGGCACCGACCAGAACGCGCTGACCCGCGAGGTCGAGGCCGCCCTGCCCAAGGGCTTCGACGCCCAGAGCGGCACCCGGCTGGCCGCCGAGCAGTCGAAGGAGATCGACAAGGAGACCAGCTCGATCCGCAACACCCTCCTGGTCTTCGCCGGGATCTCCCTCTTCGTCGGCGTCTTCATCATCGCCAACACCTTCACCATGCTCATCGCCCAGCGCACCCGTGAGATCGCGCTGCTGCGTGCCGTGGGCGCCTCCCGCCGTCAGGTCGTACGGTCCGTGCTGGTCGAGGCCGGGCTGCTCGGGCTGGTCGCCTCCGCCGTGGGCTTCGTCCTCGGTCTCGGCATCGCCGCCGGCATGCGGCCCGTACTCAACTCCACCGGCGCCGAACTGCCCGACGGGCCGCTGGTCGTCGAGCCCGCCTCCGTGCTGTCGGCCCTCGTCGTCGGCGTCCTGGTCACCGTGGTCGCCGCCTGGCTGCCCTCCCGCAAGGCCGCCCGGATCGCCCCCGTCGAGGCCCTCGCCTCCGTCGACCAGGCGCCCACCACCCGCGGCCTCGTCGTCCGCAACTCCATCGGCGCGGTCCTCACCGGCCTCGGCGTCGCGATCATGCTGTATGTGACGACGCTGCGCGACAGCGGCGGACTGACCGCCGCCATGGCGGGCTCCGCGCTCACCCTCGCGGGCGTCATCGTGCTCGCCCCGCTGCTCTCCCGCCCCTTCGTCCTCCTCTTCGGCAAGGCCACCGCCCGCCTGACCGGCATCAGCGGCAAGCTCGCCAAGGAGAACGCGCTGCGCAACCCGCGCCGTACCGCCGCGACCGCCTCCGCCCTGATGATCGGCCTCACCCTCATCACCGGCCTCACCGTGGCCGCGGTCTCCGCGAACCAGGGCGTCGACCGGCTGAGCCAGCAGGACCTCACCGCCGACTACAAGGTCAGCTCCACCAGCTACCGCGGCTTCTCCCCGGACGTCGCCGAGAAGCTCCGGCAGCAGCCCGGTGTGGCCGCCGCGGTCCCGCTCCGGCTCGGCGCCTTCGACGCGGACAACGACCCCGGGGGCATCCAGGCCACCGCCGACCTCACCGCCCTCACCAAGGTCATCGACCTGAAGACCACCAGCGGTTCGCTCGCCGACGTCCGCGGCAAGGGCGCGATCGCCGTGTCCGAGACGTACGCGCGGGACCACGGCCTGAAGGTCGGCTCCACCCTGACGATGGACTTCACGGACGGACAGCAGGCCAAGCCGCGCGTCGCCGCCGTCTACGCCGACAACGACGTGCTCGTCAACGTCCTCGGCACCACGGCGCTCGTGGACCCGCACCTGGAGAAGGTGCGCGACGACGAGGTGTTCCTGAAGGCCGCCCCCGGCCAGGCCGACAAGCTCCCCGCCCAGATCAAGAAGACCCTGGGCAACAACCCCATCATGAAGGTCGAGAGCCAGGACGACCTGCGCCGCGCCTCCGCGGGCGACATCGACTCCATCCTCTACCTGATGTACGGGCTGCTCGGCATGGCCGTCGTCATCGCCGTCATCGGCGTCGTCAACACCCTGGCCATGTCCGTCTTCGAGCGCACCCGCGAGATCGGCATGCTCCGCGCGATCGGCCTCGCCCGCACCGGGGTCAAGCAGATGGTGCGCCTGGAATCGGTGATGATCGCGATGTTCGGCGCGGTGCTGGGCGTCGGCGTCGGCATCTTCCTCGCCTGGTCCGGCGGCCACCTGCTGCGCTCGTCCTTCCCCCAGTACGAGATGGTCGTCCCGTGGGGCCGCATCGCGGTCTTCCTGCTGCTGGCACTCGCGGTGGGCGTCCTGGCGGCGGTCTGGCCGGCGCGGCGGGCCTCCCGGATGGACGTGCTGACGTCGATCGGGGCGCAGTAACCTCCGGCTCCCACCGCACGGGCCCGGGGCCCGCACCCTCCGCATCGGGGGCGCGGGCCCCGGGCCCGTCGTATGACGCCGCTCAGTGGAAGCCCAGCATGCCGGGCGAGTTGATGTCGACGGTGACCACGCCCGGCGGGTACGCGTCCTCGTTCTCGGTCAGCAGGATCGACATGCCGGTGAAGTCCAAGCGGGGCAGCGCACAGTACAGCGCGTGGCAGGAGTCCGGCCCGCCGAAGCCGTCGCGGATCATCGTGCCGACGCTGACGGAGGCGATGCCGTCGAGACCGTCGACAACGACAGACGAGTAGGAGAGCACGCGGCGGGAGGCGCCCTCGTCATCGGCTTCGGCTTGCATCAGGCACAGTGCGGGAACGTTGAGACGGTCACCGGGCGTCTTCGCCATGTTGCCGGCGAGCAGATTGAGCGTCTTGTGGCCGCCGGCGAGTGCCTTGACGGCGCTGGTGTCAAGGATGATCACGCTGCGGAGCCCCGGGCGGTCCTGACCTTCTCGGCGGCAATCTTGTAGATGTTGCCCAGCACATCAGGGGCCTGGTCGAACTCCTCGTCGCTGATGTCCACACCGACCAGGCGCCGCGCCACCTCACGGTCGGCGGCGAGCCGTTCGGCGCGTTGCGCGGCGGTCGGTTGCTCCGCGGCCAGCGCGTCGACCAGCTGGCCGATGTTCATGCCACGCTCCTTGGCGAGCTCGGCGAGGTGATCGCGTGTCTCGCGGCGGACCTGAATCGTCGTGGTTGCCATAGCGCCACTATAGACTTCTTGTGGTGGGCGTGTCCTATGGCGCGCCCCTGCGCTTTTCGGGCAACCCCGTTTCGCGATCCTGTTTCGTGCTTCCGAAAGGTCGCGCACCCGTCCTCGGTGCGCGCCGGGGTGTGACGATGCGGCGAGTTCGCCTCGTTCCGGCGAATTCGGGGCGGGGGATACCGCTGAGCACCCACCCCCCGGCTCCGGGGAGGATGCTGGTGCGCGTCGTTCCGACCCGTGACCCGGCGTGTGGCGCCGGGGACTTGAGGGGGAAGCGTGAAAGCAGTCAGGTATCTGGTCGCTCCGCTCGCCGTGGGAACGGCGCTGACGGTGGCATTCGTCCCCGTCTCCGCCGCGGTGCCGAAAAAGCGCATCACGCTCACGTACGCCGACAACGGGAGAAAGGTGGAGGCGCACCTCGGCGATGACACCGAGGTACGCCTCACCGGCTACCGCGAACACGGGCTCACGTACACATGGAGTGTCCCGGCGGCCGACGGCACCGCGGTGCTCCGGCGGACGGCGGGCGCCGCGTCGCCGGGCGGGGGCGCGTCGGCGGTGTTCCACGCGGAACACCGTGGCACCGCCACGATCACCGCCCAGCGCAGGTGTCACTCCGACCCCGGTCGCCTCTGCCCGTTGGTCGTCGTGCCGTGGAAGGTCACGGTCGAGGTGAAGTGACGGGTGAAGCGAGAGTGCCGCGGCCCTCGTCGGTGAAGCGATGAGGGCCGCGACGTCTCACACCCCCGCCGGCTCCTTCCGCTCCGGCTCCGCCCCGTGGCCGTTCCCGCCGTGCCCGTCGTCGCCCGCCATCGACGCCTCGTCGAACGGCAGCCGCCCGCCCAGCACTTCGCGGCAGCGCGCGCCGTCGATCTCCTTCGTCCAGGTGCCGACCAGGATCGTCGCCACCGCGTTGCCCGCGAAGTTGGTGAGGGCGCGGGCCTCGCTCATGAAGCGGTCGATACCGACGATGAGGCCGACGCCGTCGACGAGTTCGGGGCGGTGGGACTGGAGGCCGCCCGCGAGGGTGGCGAGGCCCGCGCCGGTCACGCCCGCCGCGCCCTTCGAAGCGACGATCATGAAGAGCAGGAGGGAGATCTGCTGCCCCACGGAGAGCGGCTGGCCCATCGCCTCGGCGACGAAGATCGAGGACATCGTGAGGTAGATGGCCGTGCCGTCGAGGTTGAAGGAGTAGCCCGTGGGGACGGTGATGCCGACGACCGGGCGGCTCACGCCCAGGTGCTCCATCTTCGCGATCAGGCGCGGCAGCGCCGACTCGGAGGAGGAGGTGGACAGGATCAGCAGGAACTCCCGCCCCAGGTACTTCAGCAGCGCGAAGATGCTCACCCCGGCCACCAGCCGCAGCAGCGTCCCCAGCACCACGATCACGAAGAGCAGACAGGTGATGTAGAAGCCGATCATGATGACGGCGAGGGACTTCAGCGCGTCCACACCGGTCGCCCCGACCACGGCCGCCATCGCGCCGAACGCGCCCACCGGCGCCGCCCACATCACCATCGACAGGATGCGGAAGACGAGCCGCTGGACATGGCCGATGCCCCGCAGCACCGGCTCGCCCGCCGGGCCCAGCGCCTGCAGCGCGAAGCCCGCGAGCAGCGCCACCAGCAGCGTCTGCAGCACCTGGCCGCCGGTGAAGGCGGAGACCATGGTGGTCGGGATGATGCCGAGCAGGAAGTCGGTGGTCGACTCGTGCGCGCCCTTGGCCTGCGCCTCGCCCGCGTGCCGCAGCGACTCGGTCAGGTGCAGCCCGCTGCCGGGCTCCAGGAGGTTGCCGACCACCAGGCCGATCGCGAGCGCGACCGTCGACATCACCAGGAAGTAGCCGAGCGCCAGCCCGCCGACCGCACCGACCTTGGCCGCCTTGCGTACCGAACCGATGCCCAGCACGATCGTGCAGAAGATGATCGGCGAGATCATCATCTTGATCAGGTTGACGAACCCGGTGCCCAGCGGCTTCAGCTCCACGGCCACGCCCGGTGCGGCGAACCCGACCGCGATGCCCACGAGCACCGCGGCGATCACCGCGAGGTAGAGGTAGTGCGTACGGTCTCGTCCGCCGCCCGTCCGGCGGCCCGGCGGTGACTGTGCGGGCGTCGTGGTCATGGGTGCTCTCCCCGTCGTAGCGGCTCCTGTGCTGCCCCTCTCCCGACAAGTGGGGCTCCGGCGACTATGCACGCCCATGTGACTGCGGTCACCCTTGCGTGCATTACGTTCATGGCCGGGCCCAGGTCAGACTGTCCGCCATGCGCAAACCTCGCATACGTCGCCCCCACAGCCTGGCCGGCCGCCTCTTCGCGGTGCAGACCGTGCTGGTCGCCGTCGTGGTGGCGGGCTGTGCGGCCTTCGCGTACCTCGCCGACCGGGGCCAGGCGGAGGAGGCCGCGCGCCGCCAGGTGACGGCGGCAGCGGCGGCCGTCGCGGCGTCACCGGCCGTCCGGGACGCGGTCCGCTCGGCGGACCCGGCGGCCGCGCTCCAGCCGTACGCCGAGCGCGTGCGCCACGACACCGGCGTCGACTTCGTGACGATCATGGACCGGGACGGCATCCGCTGGACCCACCCCGACCCGGACCGCATCGGCGAGCGCTTCCTCGGCCACACCGGGCCCGCGCTGGACGGCCGCACCTTCTCCGAGACCTACACCGGCACCCTCGGCCCGTCCGTCCGCGTCGTCGTCCCCGTCACCGACGGAACCGACGGCACCGCGGGCAACCACGTGATCGCCCTCGTCAGCGCGGGCATCACCGTCGACGCGATCAGCGCCGAGATCCGCCGCCAACTCGTCGGACTGCTCGGCGTCGCCTTGGCCGCGCTCGCACTCGGCGGCGCGGGCACCTACCTCCTCAACGCCCGGCTGCGCCGCCAGACCCACGGCATGAACGCCACCGAGCTCAGCCGGATGCACGCCTACCACGAGGCCACGCTGCACGCCGTGCGCGAGGGCCTGCTGATGCTGGACGGACAGCGGCGCATCGCACTGATCAACGACGGGGGACGTGAGCTCCTCGGCCTGGACGGCGAGGCCGTCGGCCGCCACGTCACCGGCCTCGGGCTGTCGCCCGCGCTGACCGCGGCCCTCCTCGCCCCCGGCCCGCGCGTCGACGAACTGCACCTGACCGCCGACCGCATCGTCGTCGTCAACACCTCGCCGGTGTCCGGCGGGGAGAAGAGCGGCACAGTGGTCACCCTGCGCGACCACACCGAGCTCCAGGCCCTCTCGGGCGAACTGGACTCCGTGCGGGGCTTCGCGGAGGCGCTGCGCTCCCAGGCCCACGAGGCCGCCAACCGGCTGCACGCCGTCGTCTCCCTGATCGAGCTCGGACGGGCCGACGAGGCCGTCGAGTTCGTCACCGCCGAACTCGAACTGGCCCAGGCCCTCACCGACCAGGTCGTCGCCGCCGTCGCGGAACCCGTACTCGCCGCGCTCCTCCTCGGCAAGGCCGCCCAGGCCAACGAGCACGGCGTCGACCTTGTCCTCGCCCCCGACACCCACATCGACGACGGCCTGCTGCCGCCCGGCCTCCCGGCCCGCGACCTCGTCACCGTCCTCGGCAACCTGATCGACAACGGGGTCGACGCCGCCACCGAAGAGGCCCACCGCGAGGGCGGCCCCGCCCGCCGTGCGCAGGTGACCGTCACCGTACGGGCCGACGACGGCGAACTGCTGCTGCGCGTCGCGGACAACGGCGCCGGGATCGCCCCCGAGGCCGTCGACGAGGTGTTCCGGCGGGGCTGGACCACCAAGGAGGGCGCCGCCGCGCACGGGCGCGGACTCGGGCTCGCCCTCGTCCGGCAGGCCGCGCGCCGCAACGGCGGCACCGTCGAGGTCGCCGAATCCCCGGACGGGGGCGCCGAGTTCACCGTACGGCTGCCCCTGCGCGCACGGACGGCGGTGGCGCCATGAGCGCGCCGATCCGGGTGCTGGTCGTGGAGGACGACCCCGTCGCCGCCGCCGCGCACGCCCTGTACGTACGGCGCGTGGCCGGGTTCACGGTGGCCGGGGTCGCGCACACGCGGGGCGACGCGCTGCAGTTCCTCAAGCGGACGGCCGTCGACCTGGTGCTGCTCGACCTCTTCCTGCCCGACGGCCACGGCTTCCAGCTCGTCCGCTCGCTGCGCTCCGCCGGGCACTCCCTGGACGTCATCGCGGTGACCTCGGCGCGCGACCTGGCGGTCGTCCGCGAGGGGGTGTCCCTGGGGGTCGTCCAGTACGTGCTGAAGCCGTTCACCTTCACGACCCTCCGCGACCGGCTCGTCCGCTACGCGGAGTTCCGGGCGGTCGTCGGCGAGGCGAGCGGCCAGGAGGAGGTCGACCGCGCCCTCGCGGCCCTGCGCTCCCCCCAACCCGCCGCCCTGCCCAAGGGCTTGAGCCTCGACACCCTCCAGTCGATCACGGCGGCGATCCGGGACGCCGGACCGGAGGGCGTCTCGTCGGGGACGGCGGCGACGGCGGTGGGCATCTCCCGCATCACGGCCCGCCGCTACCTGGAACACCTGGTCCAGACGGGACGGGCGGTGCGGGCGCCGCAGTACGGGCAGGTGGGGCGGCCGGAGCTGAGGTATCGGTGGGTGACGCGGTGACGTCCGGCTCGGCAAAGGCCCGGAACGCCTCCGTCGCGGGCCTGCGCACCAGCATGCAGCCGGAGGGTTGCGCCCCAGGTCCCGCCCGCGCCCTCATAGGGTGCGGGCTTCGGCGATCGCAAGGCGGACTTCCTCGCGGTCAGGCCTCCTGTAGCGGCTCGTACCAGTTCTGATCGTCCGCGCTCGCTCCTGGATGCAGCAGATGTGCCACGGCGGCGTAGATGATCCCGCCGGAGTGGAACCTGACGGTCGCTCCGGCACGGCCGGGGTTCCCGCCCTCCCGCCGCGTCCATGCTTCGAGGCCACTGATCTCGCGGCTGCCGCTGGATGCGAGCAGGGCCACGAACCATGCCTCGAAGTCCACTAGTTTGATCTTGCTGCCGCTCCCGAATCCATCAGGGGACGGGAGCGGAACGATGGGCTCTTCGCCCTCGACGACCTGCTCATCCTGGTCGAGCTTCTGGCCCGGCGGCAGCACCATGACCAGGTGCACATACGCTGACGCACCGCTGGTGAACTCGACGACCAAGCCGTACGGGACCTTGGTGAAGCCGGCGTCTCTGGCAGTGGAGACGTTTTTGACCGCCGGGCTGCTCGACTGATTGATCAGGTCCACTGCGAAGCTCTCGAAGCGGTCGATGCGCATCTGTCATCCCTCCTAAGGAGCGAGCCAGGATAGGGAGATCCGGAGCGCAACCGGCGTGATCGAGCGGTGGTCCACCCGTACGGGTCCGGGCTCCGTCCGCACGCCCAGAAGAGGGGACGCGCGGACGGAACATCGATCACGGATTGAGTGTGAAGGAGACGCCACAGTCGCCGCACTCGCAGTAGACCGAGCCGTCATCACGGGGATAGCAGGTGGTGTTGCTGCTTCCGCACGCGATGCAGTTCATGAACTCCCCTGGTGGTTGTGCCGGGTCAGCGGAAGATCGTGTGTGCCGCCAGGCAATGGGGTTCCTCGCACATGATCAGCACGCCGAGCGTCCCCTGGTCGCGTACGGTCACCCAAGCGCTGTGGCACTTGTTGCACTTGAGTTTTCCCTGCGCTCCCAGGTGCGCCCGGGTGCGCGCGTCTATCCGATTACTGGTGTTGGGCTCGTGCATCTCCGCACCTGCCATCCATCGGGGGATCTTGTGTGAGATCCATGGTCCCGCATCCGACGGCCCCAGGGGTGTCGGATGCGGGCATCCAGGTCACGTGGACGGCGCCCCCCTTGTGAGGGATGACCGTCACGTGCTCGGCCCATGCCTCGCGGTACTTGGCGACGTGCTCGGTCACCTGGATCGCCGCCGCGAACTGGCGGCAGATGCCGCACTCTTCCCGGGTCGGGTACGCGAGCGGGCCGCCCGTGTGCGGCAGGGAGATGAGCGGGAGGTCCCACTTGGGCGGAGGGATGTTCACCGGCTTCCCTTCCGGGCCTGGACCAGTTCGTTCTTGGCGGCCAGCCGCAGGCTGGTCGGTTCGGCGTCCCATTCCTCGCTGCCGTCGGGCGAACGGAGCCGCGCGACCCGGTGGTCGCTGTCCATGAGCTGTCCCACCTTGCCGTGTTGCGTGTCCACCAGCCACGCACCACAGCGGTAGGTAATCGACGGTGTTGTCATTTGTTCGAACCTCCACGTGTCCCGCCCTGGGCGGGCGGGCATCAACCAGGAAGCTCAGAATCCACGTCCAAACCTTTACTGAACAGGCTATTTTGAATGCCAACTCACCTCGGAATAACTGGAGTTGGTACACATGCGCGATGAGTCGCCCGAACCGGTAACGCCCGCCCAGGAGCTCGGCAGTGAGATCAAGTGCGCCCGCGAGGCACGCGGGTGGACTCAATCCGATCTCGCTCACGAGCTGCACTTCCAGCAGCCTTATGTGAGCAAAGTGGAGCAGGGGAAGCAACTGGCGAGTGCCCAGTTCGCCGAGCAGTGCGACCGTGTGTTCGGCACTCCGGGCACGTACGCGCGGTGGCGGCAGCGGGCGGCCGATGCCGGTAACCCGGTGTGGTTCATCCCGTATCTTCAGCTTGAGCGCGAGGCTACGGCTATTTGTGGTTTCTCAAGTCTCATCGTGATGGGCATACTGCAAACACCGGAGTATGCCGAGGCCATCTATCGGTCTGCCCACCCCAGGGAAGCGGCAACACAGATCAAGGATCGCGTAGAACGCCGCATCCGTCGTAGGGAGTTGTTCGAAAGTTCCAGCCCGCCGTCGCTGTGGGTGATCCTCCATGAGTCGGTCCTGTGGTCCGGCGTAGGTGGCGCGGAGGTCATGCAGGGGCAGCTGAGGCATTTGGCAGCGGCAACGGAGCATCCGCGTATCAACCTGCAAGTGTTCCCGGCCAGTGCGGGCACTCCCGCTTGGGGGGCGCCGTTTATCTTGCTCACACAGCAGGACGGATCCGAGGTCCTGTACGAGGAGATGAACATGCGAGGGCAGGTGGGCAACTCGGAGAGGTTGCTCGTCGAAGCGCGGGCGGCTTACGAGCGACTACGCGCTGATGCCCTGTCGCGTCATGACTCCCTCTCCTTTATCCGGCACGCAATGGAGGCTTACGCTCATGAGCACCACCCTCGACCATTCCCACCTGATATGGGCCAAGTCCAGCTACAGCCTGGGCAACGGCGGCGAATGCGTCCAATGGGCCCCCGCACTCGCAGCTACCGGCGCCGTCCCCATAAGGGACAGTAAGACCCCCGACCGCCCCGCGCTGACGCTGCCCCCCGCCGCCTGGTCCGCCTTCGTGACCAACGTCAAGAATCAGGCACAGCAGGACGTGTAGCCTCGTGCCGGAAGCCCCAGCTCGCCCACCAGCGAGCTGGGGCTTCCATGCGCCAACCCGGTCTGGCGTCGGCGTGTTCCGCGGAAACACCACGCGCCGCTGTCCTCGGCGCCGTGATGTGCCTTTGGCGAACCGAGGGTGTCCGAATATCGGTGGAGGGTGTCCGGGTCGCCGCGGAAGAGGGTTCCTTGTCACGGGCATCGAAAGGGGGCAGCGCGGGAAAAGACCGCACGCGTGCCGTAACCCGGCCTCTCCGTAGGAGGTACCGTGCGCCCCACCACCCCCGTGTTCCTCGCCCTCGTCACGCTCGCCCCGCTCACCGCCTGCGGCAGCGGCGGAAGCCATGACTCCGACACCGTGACGATCGCCTACCAGCGCACCACCGACAACAAGACCCGCATCATGGACACCTATCTCGCCGAGGTGCAGAGACAGTTCGCGCACGACCACCCCGGCAAGAAGCTCCGCCTCATCCCCGTCCAGGCGGCCCAGGCGGATTACTACAGCAAAGTCCAGCAGATGATGCGGTCGGCCAAGACCGCCCCGGACATCGTCCGCGAGGACACCTTCGTCATCAACTCCGACATCAAGGCCGGGTACTTGCGGCCGCTGGACGACAAACTGGCGGGCTGGCGGGACTGGGCGCGCTTCGCGGACACCGCGAAGGCCGCCGCGCGGGCGGAGGACGGCAAGACGTACGGCGTCCCGGACGGCACCGACACCAGGGGCCTCTGGTACAACAAGGACCTCTTCGCCAAGGCCGGGCTGCCCACCGACTGGCATCCGCGCACCTGGGCGGACGTGCTCGACGCCGCCCGTAAGGTCAAGCGTGTGCTGCCCGGCGTCACGCCCCTCAACGTCTACACCGGCAAGGGCCCCGGCGAGGCCGCCACCATGCAGGGCTTCGAGATGCTGCTCTACGGGACGGGGAAGGACCCCCTTTACGATTCAGGGTCCAAGAAGTGGGTCGCCGGGAGTCAAGGCTTCAAGGACGCGCTGGAATTCGTCCGCACCGTCTACGCCGAGAAGCTCGGGCCCGACCCCTCCGACGCGCTCGACCCCAACGTCGACAGCCACGTCGCCACCGAGTGGCTCCCCTCGGGCAAGCTCGCCATCGACCTCGACGGCAACTGGCTCGGCAAGAACTGGCTGCCGACCGGCGGCAGGCCGTGGCCGCAGTGGGCGCGGACCATGGGCCAGGCGCCCTTCCCCACCCAGAACGGCGCGGCGCCCGGAGCCGTGAGCCTCTCCGGCGGCTGGACGTGGGCGATCTCCGCGAAGTCCGGCAACGCGGATCTGGCCTGGCAGGCGATCGAGACGCTCCAGACGAAGGACAACGCGGTGAAGTGGGACGTGCGGGACGCCCAGATCGCCGTGCGGGACGACGTGGCGGCCGACCGCACGTACCTGACGTCGATGCCGGGCATCGACTTCTTCACCGGCCTGGTCAAGAACACCTTCTACCGGCCCGCGCTGACCGTCTACCCCCAGGTGTCCAGCGCGATCAGGGACGCGATGGAGTCGGTCACGACCGGCGACGCGACGGCGGCGCAGGCCGCCAGGCGGTACGACGACGCGCTGAAGACGCTTCCCGGCGTGACCGTCGAGGTGCGGTGAGGTGGCCGCGCCCATGTCGGCGCTCACGTCCGCGCCCATGTCCGCGCCCGCGTCCCTCGCCCGGAGGGCGTCGCGGTGGCTGCCGATCGCCCCGGCCACGACGCTGCTGCTGCTCTTCCTGGCCGGACCCATCGCGTACTGCGTCTACCTCGCCTTCACCGACACCCAGCTGACCGGCCAGGCGTCCGCCTCCTTCGTCGGGCTCGCCAACTTCCGGCGGGCGTTCGCGGACGACGGCTTCCGGAACGCGGTGGTCCTGACGGTCGTCTTCACCGTCCTCTCCTCGGTCGTCGGCCAGAACGGCCTGGGCTTCGCGCTCGCCGCCCTGATGCGCCGCGCGTCGCGGCCCGTACGGACGCTGACCGGCGGGATCGTGATCGGGGCGTGGGTCCTGCCCGAGATCGTGGCGGGCTTCCTGCTCTACACGTTCTTCAACCGCCGCGGCACGCTGAACGCCATCCTGGAATGGCTCCATCTCCCCACCCAGAACTGGCTGTTCACGCTCCCCATCCTCGCGGTCTCCTTCGCCAACGTATGGCGCGGCACGGCGTTCTCCATGCTCGTCTACTCCGCCGCCCTGGCCGGCATCCCGCGGGACGTCACGGAGGCGGCGGAGGTCGACGGCGCGAGCGGCCCGCGCCGGTTCTGGCACATCACCCTTCCCATGATCCGCCGCTCGATCGCCACCAACCTGATGCTCAACACGCTCCAGACGCTGTCGGTCTTCGGTCTCATCTGGGCGATGACCCGGGGCGGTCCGGGCAACCGAAGCCAGACGCTGCCCGTCTTCATGTACGACCAGGCGTTCCTGAAGTCACTGATCGGCTACGGGACGGCCATCGCCCTGCTCCTGCTGCTGGTGGGAGCGCTGTTCTCGGTGGTGTACCTGCGGCTGATGCGGGACGAAGTGTGAGCGGACGACTCCGCTCGGTGCCGGATGTGTCCGGATGTGGCGTACGTCATTCCCGACATTAGGAACGTCTTGCTTCTATTCAGCTATCCCCATGAGCACAGCAGGCTGAAGATCCGGAGCAAGACGTTGACGTACACACCTTCCGGCACCTACGGGTCCCGGGGTCGCCGCCGCGCGTCCCGCGCCAAACGATGGATCATCGTGGCGGCCTCCATAGCCACGCTGGGCCTGATCGCCTGGCCGGTCATGAGCTACTACGAGATACCCCCGTTCACGGACAAGGGCGACCCCGTGAGCTACGGCAAGGTCGACGGCGACCAGGGTGGACAGGCTGCCGGGGACTCCAGGTCGCTGATGCCGACCGGCCCGCAGGCCCCGTTCAAGAACGCGCGGACCCTGGCGGACGGCACCCACGTCAGCCTCGTCACGTACAAGGGCAAGAAGTCCGGCTTCGAGGGCAAGGTGTGGGTCTGGGCGCCCAAGGAGTACGAGGACCCGAAGTACGACAAGAGCGGCTTCCCCGTGATGATCGCCCTGCCCGGCGGTCCCGGCTACGGCACCAACTACTGGTGGGCCGGCTTCAACTTCATCGAGAACATGGCCAAGTGGGCCAAGGACGGCACGGCCAAGCCGTTCCTGATCGCCATGCCGGTGCTGAACCCCGGCCCGGACGACAAGGGCATCTACTGGGACGCCAGTGACATCCCCGGGCAGCCGAAGATGGGCACCTGGCTCACCGAGGACGTCCCGGACCTGATGCGGGAGAACTTCCGCACCCTGAAGTCCCGCGACGGCTGGGCCTTCATGGGCTCTTCCACCGGCGGTTTCGCGTCCATGAAGGCCGTGCTGAAGCAGCCGGACAAGTTCAAGGCCGCCATCGCCAACGGCCCGGACATCGTGCCCGACTCCCCGCTCTGGAGGGGTCACGAGAAGGAGATGGCGGAGAACAACCCCAAGGTTCTCGCCAAGCAGCTCATCGCGAACAAGGGCCCGGACGTCTACCTCGCGTACCAGGTGGGCACCAACGAGAGCAATGTGCACACCCTGCCGGACGTGAAGAGCTTCATCGCCACCTACGGCAAGGGCCCGGTCCACACCAAGCTGGACGTGATCCAGGGCGGCAGGCACGACGGCAACTCGTACGCCGGCAACCTGGGCAAGGGCACGATCCAGTGGATCAGCGAACAGATCGAGGGGCCGACGCCCTCGTCCTGATCCGTCCCTCATACGCGAAAACGCCGGGCCATGCGGATGTGGCCCGGCGTTTTCGCGTATGCGCCGCTACGGGAGCTTCGCCACCAGTGCCGCCGCCTCCGGGCCCGGGAGGCCCGAGGCCGTCAGGGTCGTGACCGCCGCCGAGCGGCCCGCCTCCTCCGGGGCCAGGACGCCGTCGTTGACCGCCTGCATCAGCCCGAAGAGGACCTGCTCGCGTACATAGGAGAGGGCGTCGGCCGGGAGCGGCGAGACGAAGCGGCCCTCCTCCAGGCCGCGGCGCAGCACCGCCGCGCCCGCGCGCCGTACCGGCTCCAGGCGCTTGCGGATGCCCTCCACCGTGACGCTGCGCTGGGCGAGCGAGATCAGCAGGCGGTAGTTGTCGGCGATCTCCCAGACGGCGAGGATCGAGCGGGCGAGCGCCTCCGCCGGGTCGTCGACCCCGCGCAGGGCCGCCGCGTGCGCCGCCCCCACCGCCGCCGCGGCGTCGTCGACGAGCGCGCCGATCAGCGCGTCACGGCTCGGGAAGTGCCCGTAGACCGTGCGCCGTACGACCCCCGCCGCGCGGGCGATCTGATCCATGCTCGCGTCCGGGTCGCGCAGCAGCTCGGCGAGCGCGACGTCCATGATGCGCCGTCGGTTGGTGTCCGCTCTGCCGGCCATCGGTTCTCTTCTCGCTCGACGGTGACTGTCCAGACACAGCCCCGGCCCTCATTTTGCACACCGCCACCCACGGGCGTAAATTGCACAGCAGTGTGTAAGTTGCACAGCAGTGTGCAGATTCCGAAAGGGGGGCCGATGGGCCTCGCGATGTCGACACCGGTCGACAAGATGGACGGTCCGTACAAGAGGCGCTGGGCAGCTCTCGGTGTCCTGTGCATCAGCCTGCTGATCATCGTCATGGCCAACACGTCCCTGACGGTGGCGGCCCCGGACATGGTCAAGGACCTCGGGCTCGGCAGCTCCGACCTGCAGTGGGTCATCGACGGCTACACCGTGCCGTACGCCGCGCTGATGCTGATCCTCGGCGCCGTCGGCGACAAGTACAGCCGCCGCGGGGCGCTCGTCCTCGGTCTCCTCGTCTTCGGCTCGGCGTCCGTCGCCGGGTCGCTGGTCCACAGCTCCACCGGCGTCATCGCCGCCCGCGCCATCATGGGCATCGGCGCGGCCATGATCATGCCGGCCACCCTCTCGCTGCTCGCCGCGACCTTCCCGCGCGAGGAGCGCGCGAAGGCCATCACCATCTGGACGGCCACCGCCGGTCTCGCCATCGCCGTCGGCCCGCTGGTCGCGGGCGCGCTGCTGGAGGACCACGGCTGGGCCTCGACCTTCCTCATCAACGTGCCGATCGCCGCGCTCGGCATCGTCGGCGCGCTGCTGCTCGTCCCGCCGTCCAAGGCGGCCAACGTCGACAAGATCGACTACATCGGCGGCCTGCTGTCCGTCATCTGGGTCGGCTCCCTCATCTACATGATCATCGAGGGTCCGCACTTCGGCTGGGGCACCAACGCGATCGTCGCGGCCGTGGTCGCCGGCGTCGGCCTCGTCCTCTTCGTCGTCTGGGAGCTGCGCCACCCGCGCCCCGTCCTCGACGTCCGCCGCTTCGCCGAGCGCGCGTTCGCGGGCTCCACGCTGGCCGTCGCGCTGTTCTTCCTCGCGGTCTTCGGCACGTTCTACTACCTGACGCAGCACCTCCAGTTCGTCCTCGGCTACTCGGCGCTCGACACGGGCATCCGGATGCTGCCGCTGGCCGGTGCCGTGTTCGTCGGCGGCGCGCTCACCGCCGTGCTGACCCCGAAGGTCGGCATGAAGGTCACCGTCGCGCTCGGCATGACCGTCGGCACCGTCGCGATCGCGCTGCTCACCCGGGTCGACGCGAACTCGACGTACGACGACTTCGTCCTGCCGCTGATCATCCTGGGCCTGGCCATCGGCCTGTCCCTGTCGCCCTGCACCAACGCCATCATGGGCTCCTTCCCCGAGGACAAGCTCGGCGTCGGCGGTGCCGTCAACAGCACCTCCATCGAGCTGGGCGGCTCGCTCGGTATCGCCATCCTCGGCACCGTGCTGGCGAAGACCTACTCCTCCAACCTCGGTGACGCCGCCGCCAAGGTGGCCGCCGCCGGTGGCCCGAAGCTCCCCGAGAAGGCGCTGTCCGTCGCCCAGGACTCCGTCGGCGCCGGCCTGGCCGTCGCCCAGGAGGTCGGCAAGCAGGTCGCGGCCGGCGCCGCGCCGAAGGTCGGCGCCGAGAAGGCCGCCGCCATGGGCGCCCAGCAGGCGCAGACCGTGGTCGAGGCCGTGCACAAGGCGTTCGCGGACTCGGTCGCCCACACCAGCGTGGTCGGAGCGGTGATCCTCGCCGTCGGCACGGTGGTGGTGGCGGTGCTGCTGCCGCGACGCTCGGCCGCCGCGGCCGCGGCGGCGCCCGCCGTTTCCGAGCCGAAGGTGGACGAGAAGGTCTGACGTCCTTCGCACCGCACGCGGGCCCCGTACCTCCAGCCGGAGGTACGGGGCCCGTTCGTTCGGGGGCGCGCGGCCGGTCAGTGGACGACCAGGGTCGCCCGCCAGGTCCCGCCGCTCTCGCGGCGACTGGTCAACTGGATCTCCCCGGGGGCCTTCGGGGTGAACAGGCCGACGGTCGTGCCGATCGTCGGAGTCACCATCCCGTTGTTGTCACGGGTGACGGCCGCGCCGGGCTGCGACGTGATCGGCTGCCAGTGCTGGTGCGCGTCCGTGGTGTGCGCGCTGAGGAACACGGCGATCTCCTGGCCGTGCGCCACGCAGATGCGCCCGCCGTTGTCCGTCTCGGTGATCGTCCCCGCGGTGTGGGGCAGCACGGCCTTGTCGGGGTTGTGGCACGGGGGCGTGGGGCTCGGCCGGGCGGTCTGCGCGGTGTGGCCGCCGCAGCCGGTGAGGAGGAGCAGGGCGAGGGCGGTGGCAGGGGCTCGAAGATGCATGCTGCGGGCCCTTTCTGCGGTGGTTGTCCGTGGGAGGACACCCGCCGGGTGGGCGGGCCGCACGGCCCGCCCACCCGGGTGCCGGATCAGCCTTGATCGCTGGCCGAGTTGTAGTAGATGGCGCAACCGCCCTTGCCGCTGTTGAAGTTGTTGCTCCACAGCGGCTGGACGGCGAAGTTCGTGCCACCGATGGACTTGATGGCGGAAACGCCGTTGTTCCAGACGCACTTGTCGCCGATCTCACCGCCGGTGGTGTCGTTGTCGGTGCTCCAGCCGCTCATGGGCTCCGGGTCGGTGAGCGTTTCGGCGTACTCGTGACCCCCGACGATGGTCACCCCTTCAGTGTCCCCGGTCACACCGGTGGTTCCGGTGTCGACATAATTGGCGCCGCACCAGGAGCCGGCGTCCGGGATGTAGGGGAAGTTGGTGTAGACGGCCAGGGTGGTGCCGTCCGCCGACTCCTGGGACGAGTGCCATGAGCAGTACTTGGTCTCGAAGCCCGAGGGCACGACGCCGGTGGGCGTGTCGATGATGAACTGGGTGCCGTCGCCGCTCACACCGAAATGCGCCGCCGCGTTGAAGGCTTCGGTCGCGATGTCGCTGTCCGTCGGATTCTGCGGCGCGGCCGCGCCGGTGTCGCTCCAGGTTCCGGCGAGCAGTCCGCTGGCGGGGTGCTCGATATGCGTGGCGGAGGCGGGACAGGAGGTCGCTCCGGTCGTCATCGGGGGGCCCCAGCAGTACTGAGTGTTCGTGGTGCTCCAGTTGTCTCCGGACCCCACGAGGTTGGTGAAGAAGTTCTTCTGCAGGGCGACTTCACCCTTGGGGTCGTTGAGGGACCCGTCCGCGTTCTTCCACTGGGAGCCCCAGTAGACGATGTACACCGCGGGTACGGCCTCCACCGGACCGCCGTGGTACGTCATGAGGTTGGTATTCGTCGGCGCCTTCCCGGCCGCCCTGTTCTCTGACTTGGGCCGGGGCTTGGTCACGTGGGGCGAAGCCTGCTTCGGCGCGGGCGACGGATGCGACGCCGCGAATCCCGATTGCGGCGCCATGGCGAGGCCGAGGAACGTGATGAGGGCCGTGACGAGGACCGTCAGGGCGGAATGCCGTGAGCGGCCGGTCGGGGAGTGGGCGAAGGGCATGGTTTCCTCGCTTTTCCGGGCATGCCCGTTCCGCGCGGACACGGGACGGGAATCCCGGGAATGGTGGGTACGGCATCGGATCGCCGTTCGCGTGGCACCGGGGGATGGTCCTCCCGGGGCCCGGCGGCGACTCGGCCGGTTCATGAGATGTCCGGAGCGGGGTTCGCCGGCCGACGCCTCGGCGCCGGTGTCCGGGCGGATTCCCCGCCGCGGCGGGCGCGGCCCGGAGCGGCGCGCCTCATCGGCCTCGCTCAGGGGGCGTGCGTGCGACGCGCGCCTACGGGGCCGCGGCCGTCAGGAGACGACGGTCCAGTGCTGAGTCGCCGAGTTCGCGTCGGGGGTGGTCTCCAGCACAGCGGACTTCTCCGAAGTCCCGGCGCTGTCCAGCGCCTTGCCGGAGGCGGCGTCGGTGATGGTCAGCACCCCGGACGACGCCTCGCTCACCTGCCACTTCTGCCCGGCGAGGTCGGAGGCGGGTGCCCGCAGGTCTACCGTGCCGTCGTGACCGGTCAGCACGGCGGACGGATTGCCGTTGCCGTAGACGCAGCGGTCGGAGATGGTCGCGGTCCCGTCGGAGTTCTGGGCGAACATCCAGAGCTGCTGGTTCTGGTAGTAGGGGTTGTTGGAGCGCTTGTCGATGTCGACGGTCGACACGCTGTCCGTGCAGGAGCCCTCCGCGTGCAGCACCAGAGAAGCCGAATTGTTGCTGAGGATATGGTACTTGCCGTCACCAATCACCGATGAAAGGGCCTTGGTGTTCGGATAGCCTTGCTTTCCTTGCGCAGTTGCCGACACCGTTCCCTGGGAACACGCCAGCGCCATTACACCGAGACTGGCGGCGGCAATCCCCAACTCCCGGGCGATTTTCCTGAGGTTCATGGCCGACCTCTTCTCTGTGAACTCCCCCTGTCATTGCGGGGATAAGTCCAGGAGAGCCGAAGGCGTCAATCCCAAACAGGGTGCGCGCACGCAATTCACTCAAATGGATGCGCTACTTGGGACGCTTTACACCCCTCGCAACCACACCGTCGCCAGAGGCGGCAGTGTCACCGTGATACTCGTGGGGCGGCCATGGTGCCGGACGGATTCCGGCTTGACCGGGTCGGGGGTCACGACCCCCGACCCCCCGTACCGCTCCGCGTCCGTGTTGAGGATCTCCTGCCACGCCTCCGGGCCCGGCGGTACACCCAGGCGGTAGCCGTGCCGCACCACCGGGGAGAAGTGCGAGACGGCGAGCAGCGGCGAGCCGTCCGCGGCGTGACGGAGGAAGGCGAAGACGTTGTCCTCGCTCGCGTCGGAGTCCACCCACTCGAAGCCCTCGGGCACGGTGTCCCGCTCCCACAGCGCGGGCGTGTCCAGGTAGCCGTGGTTGAGGTCGCGCACCAGGTCCCGTACGCCCCGGTGGTCGGCCTCCGCGGCGTACGAGGGGTCCAGCAGCCACCAGTCCGGGCCATGGCTCTCGGACCACTCCGCCCCCTGGGCGAACTCCTGCCCCATGAAGAGGAGTTGCTTGCCGGGGTGCGCCCACATGAAGCCCAGGTACGCGCGGTGGTCGGCGCGCCGCTGCCACCAGTCGCCCGGCATCTTCGAGACCAGCGCGCGCTTGCCGTGCACCACCTCGTCGTGCGAGATCGGCAGCACATAGTTCTCGCTGTACGCGTAGATCATGGAGAAGGTCATCTCACCGTGGTGGTACTTCCGGTGGACCGGCTCCTTGGAGACGTAGACGAGCGAGTCGTGCATCCAGCCCATGTTCCACTTCAGCCCGAAGCCCAGCCCGCCGAAGCCGCCGGGGCCCACGTGGTGGGTGGCGCGGGTGACGCCGTCCCACGCGGTGGACTCCTCGGCGATGGTGACGACCCCCGGGCAGCGGCGGTAGACCGTCGCGTTCATCTCCTGGAGGAAGGCCACCGCGTCGAGGTTCTCCCGGCCGCCGTGGACGTTCGGCGTCCACTGGCCCTCCTCGCGGGAGTAGTCGAGGTAGAGCATCGACGCCACGGCGTCCACGCGCAGCCCGTCGATGTGGAACTCCTGGCACCAGTAGACCGCGTTGGCCACCAGGAAGTTGCGGACCTCCGCGCGCCCGTAGTCGAACTCCAGCGTGCCCCAGTCCGGGTGCGCGGCCCGCGCCGGGTCCCCGTGCTCGTACAGCGGGCGCCCGTCGAACTCGGCCAGCGCCCAGTCGTCGCGCGGGAAATGCGCGGGCACCCAGTCCATCAGCACCCCGATGCCCGCCCGGTGCAGGGCGTCCACCAGGTACTTGAAGTCGTCGGGCGTGCCCAGCCGCGCGGTCGGCGCGTAGAAGCCGGTGACCTGGTAGCCCCACGAGCCGCCGAAGGGGTGCTCCGCCACCGGCATCAGCTCGACATGGGTGAAGCCCAGGTCCTTCACATACGCGGGCAGTTGCTCGGCGAGCATCCGGTAGGACAGGCCGGGCCGCCAGGACGGCAGGTGCACCTCGTAGACGGAGAACGGGGCCTCGTGCACCGGCCGTTCGCCCCGCCGCGCCAGCCACGCCCCGTCGGTCCACTCGTGGTGCGAGGCGTGCACGATCGACGCGTTGGCCGGGGGCACCTCGGCGCGCCGCGCCATCGGGTCGGCGCGCATCGTGTGCGAGCCGTCGGGCCGGGTGATCTCGAACTTGTAGAGCGCGCCCTCGCCGATCCCCGGCAGGAACAGCTCCCACACCCCGGCGGCGCCCAGCGAACGCATCGGATGGCCCGTGCCGTCCCAGAAGTTGAAGTCGCCGACGACCCGCACGCCCAGGGCGTTCGGCGCCCATACGGTGAAGCGGGTGCCCGCGACCCCCTCGTGCTCCATCGGCCGCGCGCCGAGCGCCCGCCACAGCTCCTCGTGCCGGCCCTCCCGGATGAGGTGCAGGTCCAGCTCGCCGAGCGCGGGCAGGAACCGGTACGCGTCGTGGACCTCCACCTCCGCCTCCGCGTCCTCGTACGTCACCAGGAAGCGGTAGTCGGGGATGTCCCTGAGCGGCAGCACGGCCGCGAAGAAGCCGTCGCCCTCGTCGAGGAGCGGGACCCGCAGCCCCTTCGCGACGACCGCCACCGACCGCGCGAACGGCCGCAGCGCCCGGAACGCGATCCCGCCCGGCACGGGACGCGCCCCCAGCAGCGCGTGCGGGTCGTGGTGCGCGCCGTGCAGCAGCCGGCCGCGCTCCTCGTCGCCGAGCGGCACCGCCGGACGCACCCCGCGACGCGCGCGCACGGGCAGCGGCTCCCGGCGCTCTCGGGGCTCCTGTTGATCCCGGCGCTCCTGCTGCTGCTCCCGCCGCTGCTCCCGCCGCTCCCCGTGTTCTCGGTCTCGGTCTCGGCCTCGGTCCCGGTCCCGGTCTCGGCGCCCGGGTCCGGCCGGGCCGGGCAGGAACGTGGCCGGGACCCCGGGCAGGCCTTCGGGACGGTGCCCTGCCCCGGGTTCGTGGGACGGTCGGCGGGACGGCGGGCGAGCGGTCACGGGGCGGTCCTCCTCAAGCTTCCCCCGGCGACGGCCGGGAGACGGATCGATGGTGCTGCGGTCCGGGTCGTCATACGGGCTTCCCGCCGTCCGCCGGGGTACGCGCCAGCCGGTGGATCGCCGACATCGGCACGGGCAGCCAGTCCGGGCGGTGCCGGGCCTCGTAGAGCACCTCGTAGACGGCCTTGTCCGTCTCGTGGGCGCGCAGCAGTTCGGGGTCCTCGCGCGGGTCGCCGTGCACGGTCGCGTACCCCTCGCAGAAGGCCGCGCGGGCCCGCTGGGACCAGGTGCCGCCCGTCGCCCGGCCGACCGCGGCCGCGTAGTCGAAGGAGCGCAGCATGCCCGCGACGTCCCGGGCCGCGGGCTGCGGGCGGCAGCGTTCGGCCAGCGGCCGCGCGGGCTCGCCCTCGAAGTCGATGAGCGCCCAGCGGCCGTCCTCGGCGGTGCGCAGCGCCTGCCCCAGGTGCAGGTCGCCGTGGATGCGCTGGGCGCGCCAGGTGCGCCCGGCCCGGCCGAGCGCGGCGAGTTCGTCGTACGCGGCGCGCAGCGCGGCCCGGTAGGGGCGCAGGGCGGGCACGGCGTCGGCGGCGGCGTCCAGGCGGCGGGCCATGGCGGCGGCCAGGTGCTCCAGCTGGGGGCGGCGCAGGACGACGGTGGGCAGCACCTCGGCGAGCGCGCCGTGGACCTCGGCGGTGGCGTGCCCGAGGGCGCGGGCGGAGGCGGTGAAGTCGGCACGCACGGCGAGGGCGCTGAGGGCGAGCTGCCAGCCGTCGGCGGAGCCGGGCAGATAGGGCTGGAGGACGCCGAGCGTCAGCGGCCCCGCCTCCAGGCCGGGCAGCTCCGCCTCGATCCAGGCGGCGGGCGCGGGTACCCGGTCGCAGCCCCCGGCGGCGAGCGCGCGGGGCAGTTCGAGATCGGGGTTGATGCCGGGGCCGATGCGGCGGAAGAGCTTGAGGATATACGTTTCGCCGTACACGACCGAGGAGTTGGACTGTTCGGCGCCGAGCAGCCTGGGGGTGAGCCCGGCGGGGATGACGGCGGTCTCCTCGCGGGTGAAGCCGATCGGCCCGATCCTGCCGGGCGTCCGCAGCCGCTCCAGCAGCAGGGCCGCGAGCCGGGGGTCGGCGAGGCCCTCGTAGACGGTGCGGCCGTGCAGCGGCCCGCCGGAGGGGCGGCCGATGCGGGCGGCGGCGAGGTGCGGCGGCAGCACCTCCTGGATGCCGAGCAGGAGTTGGTAGCAGTCGTCGGTGCCCGCGTGCAGGACCGGGCCCGCCGGTTCGGGGCGGCCGGGCGAGCCGGTCTGGTGGGCGCGCACCAGGAGGTGCAGCAGACCGGGGGAGGTGCCGCCGGTGAGGTGGGGGAGCAGCTCGGTCGCCGAGACCAGGGTGAAGCCGGTGATCGGACGGCCCTTTCCCGCGAACCAGCGTTGACGCGGCAGCCACTCGGCGAGCAGTGGCACCAGGGAACCCAGAAGCCCCGCCTCGGCGTCCGTCCGCTGCGCGGCGTTCGCCGAGGCGGCGTGGACCGAGGACAACAGCGGTCCGGGGGTCGCCCCCCGGCGGGCGTTTCCGCGGGGGGACGGTGCAGCGTCCGACATGGCGTCGCGTCCTTTCCCCGGGCACACGACGGATAGGGAAAAGTGTCCCGGATTGCGGCTTTGACCGGTGTGCGGTGCGGGACGTGTCGGACGAGGATCGTCCGTACGGTCAGCTCCCGCGGCCCTGCAATCGGTGCGTGCGATGCGTGCGGTGCGTGCTGTCGGCCCCGCTCGGGGGAGGGAGCCGCGGGGGCGGACCCGCTCGTGCGTAGTAGGGAGGGTGCCCAGGGTTCGCGGGGGAAAACCGTCCGTGCGCGGCCGGCGGAACGACGCCCGGGACCCACGGAAGTTCACACCCGCCGAACCGATCGCGGTGCGCCCGCACCGGGGCCC
>NZ_JBSFWT010000098.1:0-25299 GCF_053594975.1 Streptomyces sp. NPDC002537 | reverse complement strand
CGGGACGCGCAGGGGTGGTGCGGGACGTAAAGCGAAGCAGTCCCGCACCACCCCGGAGCGGCACGGCCCCGCACTGTCGTAACGGCGACGAGCCAAAAACCAGCCCGTCCGGCGTTTGAGGACGCGGCCGCAGGCCGCCCCCGCCGCAGGCGGCGAACCGACCCGCACCCAAACGACGGCGAGCGGCGCAGCCAACCCGCAGGCGGCAACGGACCGCACCCAGGGGGGCACCAACCACACGCGTAGCGGCTCGCATACGCTCGGGTAATGACGACTTCGACCCCGCAGGGAAACGCCACCGCACCCACCGCCAACGCCATGCGGCGAGCGCTGCGCCGGGCCCGTGACGGGGTGGCCCTGGACGTCGCCGAGGCCACCGTGCTGCTGCAGGCGAGGGGCGCCGACCTCGACGACCTCTGCGCGTCGGCCGCACGCGTCCGGGACGCCGGGCTGGAGGCCGCCGGGCGCCCCGGCGTCATCACCTACTCGAAGAGCGTCTTCATCCCCCTCACCCGCCTCTGCCGCGACAAGTGCCACTACTGCACCTTCGCCACCGTCCCCGGCAAGCTGCGCCGCGCGGGCCACGGGATGTTCATGTCCCCGGACGAGGTGCTGGCCATCGCCCGCCGCGGTGCCGAACTCGGCTGCAAGGAAGCGCTGATCACGCTCGGCGACAAGCCCGAGGACCGCTGGCCCGAGGCCCGGGAGTGGCTGGAGGCGGAGGGGTACGACGACACGATCGCGTACGTGCGCGCCATCTCGATCCGCATCCTGGAGGAGACGGGGCTGCTGCCGCACCTCAACCCGGGCGTCATGTCGTGGACGGACTTCCAGCGCCTCAAGCCGGTGTCGCCGTCCATGGGACTGATGCTGGAGACCACGTCGCAGCGGCTGTGGAGCGAACCGGGCATGCCGCATCACGGCTCGCCGGACAAGGAGCCCGCGGTCCGCCTGCGCCACCTGGAGGACGCGGGGCGCAGCTCCGTCCCCCTCACCAGCGGGCTGCTGATCGGCATCGGCGAGACGCCCGAGGAGCGCGCGGAGTCGCTGTTCGCGCTGCGCCGCGTGGCCCGTGCCTACCACGGCATCCAGGAACTGATCATTCAGAACTTCCGCGCCAAGTCGGACACTGCGATGCGCCGCATGCCGGACGCGACCCTCGACGACCTGGTCGCCACGGTCGCCGTGGCCCGGCACATCATGGGTCCGTCCGGCTGCCTCCAGGCACCGCCGAACCTGGTGGACGACGAATATGCGCGGCTCATCGGCGCGGGCATCGACGACTGGGGCGGCGTCTCCCCGCTCACCCCGGACCACGTCAACCCCGAGCGCCCCTGGCCGCAGATCGAGGAGCTGGCGGAGAAGTCGGCCGCCGCGGGCTTCCGGCTGAAGGAACGTCTCGCCGTCTACCCCGAGTTCGTCAAGCGCGGCGAACCCTGGCTGGACCCCCGGCTGCTGCCGCACGTCGGCGCGCTGGCCGACCCGGAGACCGGCCTGGCCCGTGAGGACGCCGTGGTCGAGGGCCGCCCCTGGCAGGAGCCCGAGGATGTGTTCGTCGCCACGGGCCGTACGGACCTGCACCGCTCCATCGACGACGAGGGCCGGACCGGCGACCGGCGCGACGACTTCGACGAGGTGTACGGCGACTGGGAGGCGCTCCGCGAGGCCGCCGCCCCCGGCATGGTGCCCGAGCGCATCGACACCGACGTGCGCCAGGCCCTCGGGCAGGCCGCCGACGACCCCACCGGGCTCAGCGACGCCCAGGCGCTCGCCCTCCTGCACGCCGACGGGCCCGCGCTCGACGCGCTGTGCCGCATCGCCGACGAGCTGCGCCGCGCGACGGTCGGCGACGACGTCACGTACATCGTCACCCGCAACATCAACTTCACCAACGTCTGCTACACCGGCTGCCGTTTCTGCGCCTTCGCGCAGCGCCGCACCGACGCCGACGCCTACACCCTGTCGCTGTCCCAGGTCGCCGACCGCGCCCAGCAGGCGTGGGACGTGGGCGCGGTCGAGGTCTGCATGCAGGGCGGCATCCACCCAGACCTGCCGGGCACGGCCTACTTCGACATCGCGCGCGCCGTGAAGGAGCGCGTCCCCGGCATGCACGTGCACGCCTTCTCGCCGATGGAGGTCGTCAACGGCGCGACACGCACCGGGATGTCGATCCGCGAGTGGCTGACCGCCGCCAAGGAGGCCGGCCTCGACACCATCCCCGGCACCGCCGCCGAGATCCTTGACGACGAGGTCCGCTGGGTCCTCACCAAGGGCAAGCTGCCCACCGCGACCTGGATCGAGGTCGTGAGGACCGCGCACGAGCTGGGCATCCGCTCGTCCTCCACGATGATGTACGGGCACGTGGATCAGCCCCGGCACTGGCTCGGGCACTTCCGGCAGCTGTCCCGTATCCAGCAGGAGACGGGCGGCTTCACGGAGTTCGTCACCCTCCCCTTCATCCACACCAATGCCCCCGTCTACCTCGCGGGCATCTCCCGCCCCGGACCGACGATGCGGGACAACCGCGCGGTCACGGCCATGGCGCGGGTGCTTCTCCACCCGCATATCACCAACATCCAGACGAGCTGGGTCAAGTTGGGCGCGGACGGGGCGGCGGAGATGCTGCGGTCCGGGGCGAACGATCTGGGCGGGACGCTGATGGAGGAGACCATCTCCCGCATGGCGGGCTCTTCTTATGGTTCGTACCGGTCTGTCCAGGATCTGGTGGCCATCGCGGAGGCGGCCGGTCGTCCGGCTCGTGCGCGGACGACCGTGTACGGGGAGGTACCGGCCGAACGTCTGGCTGCTGCCGCAGCCTCGGACGGGCATCTGCCGGAACTTTTGCCGGTGCTCGACAGCTGACCTCGGGGTGCGCGCCCCTGACCGCGCTCCGCGCGGTGTCCTCAAACGCCGGACGGGCTGAATTTCGCGGACCGTGGGCTTTGACGTGCGGGCCTGCTGGTTGCGGACTACGGTCAGCGAATCCAGCCCGTCCGGCGTTTGAGGACGCGCCCGCAGGGCGCTCCCGCCGCAGGCGGCCACGGCGGGTCGGCCGGGGGAGTCCGGGGGGACGCACCCCACCGGTTTCGGGAAAGGGCGGGTAGGGGACAAGGCCCGCCGCAGGCGTCACGGTTGCCGTTCTGTTGAAGTGCGTCTACCTCGCCGCGACAGTCCACTGCATAAAGTGACGCCCATGTCTTGGCCTCAGAACCCCCAGCAGCCCCACAATCCCCAGCAGCCCCCACAGCCCCTGGGCGGCGGCGGCTTCGGGGCCGCTCCGGCATGGGAGGCCACGGCCGTCGATCAGCCCGCCGTGAACCCGTCGGCCGCCCCCGGCGTACACGCGCAGCCGACCGTCTTCGCCCAGCCGGTCGTGACCCCGCCGCCGCCCCCGGCGCCCCCGCCGCCGCAGCCGCCGCGGAACAACAAGACCCTCTTCGCCGTCATCGGCGGTGCCGTCGCGCTCGCCGTCCTCGGCGGAGGCGCGTTCTTCCTGCTCAAGGACGACGGCAAGAAGAGCGACGAGGCCAAGAAGGTCATCGCCCCCGACCCGGGGCGGAAGGACGGGAAGGACGTACAGCCGAGCCCGTCGGGCCCGTCGGGCGCGCAGCCCGTGGCCGCCGGGTGGCAGACGCAGACCGCCATGGAGTACGGCTTCCGGTACGACGTCCCCGGCAAGGCGGACAACTGGACCATCCTGCCGCGGGACACGATGACCTCGTACGTCGACGAGGCGGGCAAGCCGCAGATCACCATGCGGGACCCGGCCCACTTCCGCGAGGGCGGCTGCTCCTCGAACGCCAACCCCAACGCCGCTTTCGGTGAAGCGGGCAAGGGCCAGCTCGCGACCGTCGGCACCATGGGCGGCGACACCTCGCTGAGCATTCAGGAGAACGCCCGCAACTGGGCGGGCAACTGGGGCTTCTTCGCGTACGGCGGCAAGGCGCACAAGCCGAAGATCGAGGTGTCCGAGGCCAAGCCGTGGCGGCACAACGGCATCGACGGCTGGACCGCCACGGCCAAGGTCACCGTCACCAACCGCCCGAGCCCCTGCGTGCCGCCCACCGCGATCGTCAAGAGCATCGTGGAGAAGCGGCCGGACGGAAAGTTCCACAGCTGGGTCGTCTACGCGGACCAGGGAGTGCCCGACGCCCTGCCGGAGGCGGAGATCGACAAGATCATGGGAACGGTACGGCCGGTCAAGGGCTGAGAGCCGCGCCGGACGGGCACATAGAGTGCTGGACCAGTCAGACATCGTGACGTGACGCCAGGAGGCCACGACGTGACCACGACCACCGGCGCGACCCCCGCGCTGTGGAGCCGAGCGGAGCAGCAGGACTTCCGCGCCAGGGTGCGCGGCTGCCTGCTCGGCGGGGCGATCGGCGACGCGCTCGGCGCGGGGATCGAGTTCGACTCCCTCGCCGCGATCCGCGCCGCCCACGGCCCGGAGGGCGTCACCGACTACGTACCCGCGTACGGGCGGCGCGGCGCGGTCACCGACGACACCCAGATGACGCTCTTCACCATGGACGGGTTGATACGGGCCCATGTACGGCGGGACACCGGCGCCTGGCACCCGCCGACCGACGTCCACCGCGCGTATCTGCGGTGGGCGGCCACCCAGCGCGACTGGGGTCCCGACGAGCGCGAGCCGGACGCCGGCTGGCTGGCGCGCGAGGAGTGGCTGTACGCGCGCCGCGCGCCCGGCAACGCCTGCCTGTCCGGCCTCGCCGACACCGTGATGGGCACCCTGGAGGCGCCCAAGAACCCCGATTCCAAGGGCTGCGGAGCGGTGATGCGCTCCGCGCCGTTCGGGCTGCTGGTGGGCTGGGAGCCGCAGCTCGTCTTCCAGCTCGCCGCCGAATGCGCCGCGCAGACGCACGGCCACCCCTCGGGCTACCTGGCCGCGGGCGCCTTCGCCGCCATCGTGCACGGCGCGGCACGCGGCGAGGGCCTGGACGGCGCGGTCCAGCGGGCGCTGGCCCTCCTGGTGACCCACCGTGGCCACGAGGAGACCACCGGCGCGCTCCAGCGGGCGCTGGGCGCGGTGCGGCAGGGCCTGCCGACGCCGGAGCGGGTCGCCTCCCTGGGCGAGGGCTGGGTGGCGGAGGAGGCGCTGGCCATGGGCGTCTACTGCGCGCTGGTCGCCGAGGACGTACGGCACGGGCTGCTGCTCGCCGTCAACCACGGTGGGGACTCGGACTCCACCGGCTCCCTGTGCGGGAACCTGCTGGGGGCGCTGCACGGGGAGACGGCGTTGCCCGCGGGATGGGTGGCGGAGCTCGAAGGGCGGTCCACCGTCATCGAGTTGGCGGACGACTTCGCGATGGAGCTGACCCAGGGCCCCACCCTGCACAGCCCGGCGGTGTCGGCCTCCGCCTGGCTGACCCGCTACCCGCGCTAGGACCCGCCTGCCGGAACTCGAACGCCGGGCGGTCCGGTGACATCCGGACCGCCCGGCGTTCGAGTTCGACCCGGTACAAATCAGAAGTCGTACGCGGCATCGGCAACGGTCGACCGGACGAACGCGGACCACGCGTCCGGGGTGAAGCTCAGGGCGGGACGCTGGACGTTCTTGGAGTCGCGGACCGCGATGGTCAGGGTGAGAGGGGAGGCGACCTCCACGCAGTCGCCGTTGGCCAGCGAGTACGAAGACTTACGCCACGCGGTGTTTCCCTGCTGGATCGCCATAACTGCTCCCAAACCTTGGTGAGTTGCCATGAGTATCGCCCCGGACGGAAGCCGCTTTGCCACGCCGGTTTTCCGAGGCACGACCGACGGTACGCGCCAACATCACCTGATGAATGGGCCGTTCACTCGACCGGATGGAAGTTCCTAAAAAGCTCTTCCCTGAATGCCTGTTGCAGGTGTACCTTTCGGCGCTTCCGCGTTGCCGTCTATGTCGCGGACAGTCCCCACTCCTCGCCGACATGCTCGATGAACTGCCGCGAGTGCTCCGCGTTGAGTGCCTGCATTCGCAAATGCTCATACATCACGCTGTACGTCTGGACATCATTCGGCTTCTCCAGGTACAGGTCGCTGGTGATCCCCTCCAGATAGACCGTGCTGGCGTCCTGCGGATCGTTGAACTCGAGGATGCAGAACTTCCCGTACATCCCCGGGTGCGCGCCCACGTCGTACGGCAGCACCTGCACCGTGATGTGCGGCTCCAGGCTGAACTCGACCAGTTTCCGCATCTGTTCCTGCATGATGCTGCGGTTGCCGACGATGCGGCGCAGCGCGGACTCGTCGATGACGGCCCACAGTCGCAGCGGGTTGTCCGGGTCGGTGATCCGCTCCTGCCGGCGCATCCGCACCTGGACGCGGCGCTCGATGTCCGCCGCCGTGGCCTCCGGCCAGGACCCCTCGGTCACGGCGCTCGCGTAGTTGGGCGTCTGCAGCAGCCCCGGGACCAGCGACGCCTCGTACACCCGCAGCGACGCGGCGTCGGTCTCCAGGCCGATGTACACGCTGTAGGGAATGTCGCCGAAGGCGTGCCACCAGCCCTGCTGACGCGACTCCTTCGCCATCTGCATCAGCGAATCGACGATCCGGTGGTCCTCGACCCCGTACACCCCGCACAGGTCACGGACGTCGCGCTGGCTGATGCTGCGCCGCCCGTTCTCCAGTCGACTGATCTTCGACTGCGAGACGAGTAGCCGCTCGGCCACTTCCTCGGCGGTCATGCCCTTGAGTTCGCGGAGCTTGCGCAGCTCCTGCCCCAAGCGGCGTCGCCTAACGGTGGGATTGACACTGGACGCCACGGGACGCACCTCCGGCTCCGTCATGCTCTGTCTCCTGACCTCGCAGCCTGCCACCACTGGCCGGGGCGGCGCTGGAAAATGCCGACACAGAGTCCCCCGACGACGGCCCGCCACAAGGGCTTTGACGTGCGGCGGCGCGGTGCACGGGCAGATGCGCGCGCGGGGCGGCGGGCCGCACCGCCATCCCGGGCGGCAGGCCCACCACCCCGCGCGACTCCGCGGCTCCCGAACCGGCCCGGAGGACTGTGGTGCGGACGGTGGAGCTGATGGAGCTGAGGGTGTGCTGAAGCTGTGCTCAAAGGTGCGCTCAAGATGTGCTCAAGGTGGTGGCACCGTGGGTCGTAACGAGGGTGGTGCCGGGGGTGTTACGGCTTTAACGATTCACCGGCTGGGGGACCGGTTCATGAGACGCCCGCACGGGCCATCACAGCTGTCCCGTGCGCCACTTGCTGAGCGGAGGCCCCGGAAGGTTCCACGGTGGCCGGGGTGCGGACGGACGCCCCTCGGCGCCCCGCTCCACCGCCGGCCGTGGCCGGTGCCCGCCGCGGCTGCGCCGCGACGCCGTTCTGCACGTCCATCACGGCGTGCGCCACGAGCCCGCCCATGGGGTCGTGCCTGATCAGATCCCGGAGCCTGGAGCGGGACGACCGCCCCTCGTTCCCCGGGTAGAGGTGCTTGCCGAGGCCCACCGCGTGGGCCAGCGCGGCCAGCGCCGCGGTCCGCGGGTCCGGCGGGACGCCGGTGCGGATCGCGCTGTCCAGCCGGGCCCTGATCTCCCGGCTGATGGCCGTGTCCGTCGCCTGATAGCGCGTCGTCGGCAGTACCCCGCACATCTGGCCCGCCACGGCATGCACCATGCCGCACCGCTCCAGGTGCGTGAGATACGTCTGGCGCAGCCCCAGCCGGGGCCCGCCGATCCAGTGGACCGCCCGTACCGGGCTGCCGCGGCGACGCAGCAGTTCCAGCGCGGAGTCCAGCGTCGGATCTCCGGTCGGCCGTGGCATCACCACGGCGATACGATCCCCGTCCGGGGCTATCCGTCCGGCCAGAGCCAGCTCCACGAGCTGCGCCCCGGCGAGACCCAGATCGAGCGACTGCGGCTGCGCCGTGGTTCCCGTGGCCGGGTCCAAAGCGAGCAGCAGAAGCTCCTCCGGAATTGTTCTGCGGCTCCTGCCCATCCATGCCTCCCCGCGTGGATGAGTGACAGGGTGACCCCTCTCACATTGGTCTGTCGAGAGCGCGTGGTGGCTTCGGGTGGGAACCGGTAGGTATGTCGTCTCGTCTAGCACGTGGGTGAGGCCAGTCGAAGCCCTTTGACGGTGCGGTTGCGCGGTGGCGTGGCGACGACAAAGGACACTGGTAAGCGTTGTGAAGGTTCGGCAGTGGGACGCTGGGCGTCCCGCCGCGGCGTATGGCGTGGGAATTCGAGGAGGCATCGGTGGCGGGCGAGTCCCCCGACAAGTCGGAGCAGCGGAAGTCGTCGGGGGAGACGACTGGCGGCGAGCGTGATCCGCGCCTGGGGGTTTTCCGGGAATCGGAAAAGCCGGGGCGCGCTGACGCGCGGTCATCGGAATCGGGGTCCCGGGAAGAGAGTGCGTCTGCGCCTGACGGCGCGGGTGCGTCTGCGCCTGACGGCGCGGATGCCGGGACCGATGCGGGCAAGGCCGCCGTGCGCGGCGGCGACGCGCGTCTGAAGGCTGTGGTGGCGGCCTGGGTCGCCGACGCGGAGACCGCTGCCGCGGAGGGTGACGACGAGGGTGCCGGTTCCGCTTCCGCGGAGAGTGCCGCCGATGGGTCCGGTGCCGCTGGGTCCGCTGCCACGGACGGTGCCACGGACGGATCCGGTGCTGCCGGGAAGTCCGGTGCCGATCGGGCTACGACGGTGTTCGGTGCGGTGAAGCCCGAGGTTGAGGGTGGTGCCAAGGCTGACGGTGCTGGTGCCGCTGCTCGGGAGAAGGCTGCCAACGGGTCCGGTGCGGTGAAGCCGAAGGCCGAGGCCGGTGCGGACGGTGCTGCCGGTGAGCCGGAGGCCGACGGTGGTGCTGACGTTGCTGCGGAGAAGGCTGCCAACGGCGGTAAGCCGGGTGCCGATCGGGCCACTGCCGTGTTCGGTGCCGTGAAGCCCAAGGCCGAGGACGGTTCCGGTGACGCTGGCGCGAAGCCGGGTTCCGCCGCTGCGGAGAAGGCCGCCGACGGGTCCACCAACGGGAAGCCGGGCGCCGACCGGGCCACCACCGTTTTTGGTGCCGTGAAGCCGAAGGCTGAGGAGGGCTCGAAGTCCGCTGCCGGGAACGGCTCCGGTGCGGACCGGGCGACTGCCGTGTTCGGTGCCGTGAAGCCGAAGGCCGAGGGGGACGCGAAGCCCGCCGCCGGGAACGGCTCTGGTGATGGTGCTGATGAGGCCGCTGACGGGGCCGGTGCGGACCGGGCCACCGCCGTCTTCGGTGCGGTGAGGCCCAAGGCCGGAGAGGGCTCGAAGTCCGGCGCTGGTGCTGACGAGGCCGGTGCGGACCGGGCGACCGCCTTCTTCGGTGCGGTGAAGCCGAAGGTCGAGGGGGACGCGAAGCCCGCCGCCGGGAACGGCTCCAAGGGTGCCGGGAAGCCGGGTGCCGTCGACCAGGCCACCGCCGTCTTCGGTGCCGTGAAGCCCAAGGACGGTGCAGGCAAGGCCGACGATCAGCCCACCGCGCTGATCAAGGCGCCGAAGGCGCCTGACGCGCCTGAGGCCGAGTCCGACTCCGAGCGGACCAGCCAGTTCGTGCCGTTGAAGTCGCTGGACGGCGCGTCCGCGAAGCCCGTCGACAAGCCGGCCATACCCGTCTCGGTCACCCCGCCCGCGGGCACGCCGAAGGCGAAGAAGACGGCGCCCAAGCCCACAGCCCCCGCGGCACCCGCAGCCCCCGCGGCACCCGCGGCACCCGAGGCACCCAAGCCCGCGCAGCAACCCGCCGCGCCGCTTGACCTGCTCGCGCAGCTGACGAACACGCCGCCGCCCCCGCCGACCCCGGTCCGCAGCACGCTGCGCCGGGTGAAGATCTACACGCCGATCGTGGCGCTGCTGGCGATCATCTTCTGCGTGGTGCAGGCGTTCCGCCCGCTGCCCTCCCCGAAGCTGATGTCGGCGGAGGGGAAGGCCGCGTACACCTTCCAGGGCGACAGGTTCGCCATGCCGTGGCCCGACCAGGGCCAGGCCGCCGCCAAGGTCGCCGGGGTCGGCAGCCTGGGCACGTACGGCGAGGAGAAGCCCACGCCGACCGCGAGCGTCGCCAAGGTGATGACCGCCTACGTGATCCTCAAGGACCACCCGCTCAAGAAGGGCGAGAAGGGTCCCGACATCCCGGTCGACGCGCAGGCGGAGCAGGACTCGCACGCCAAGGACGAGTCCCTGGTGACCTTGAAGCAGGGCGAGAAGGTCTCGGAGTACGACCTGCTCCAGATGCTGCTCATCCCCTCCGGCAACAACGCCGCCCGCCTGCTGGCCCGCTGGGACACCCAGTCCCAGTCCCAGGAGGCGTTCGTCGCGAAGATGAACGAGGCGGCCAAGTCGCTGGGCATGTCCAACACGACCTACACCGACCCCAGCGGTCTGAACGAGACGACCAAGAGCACGGCCGTCGACCAGCTCAAGCTGGCCGAGGAGGTCATGAAGGACGACGTCTTCCGCGAGATCGTGCGCAAGCCCAACACCAACGTCGCCGGTGGTCAGCACCTCAACAACAACAACGACGAGCTGCTGCTCAGGCCGTACGGCCTCGGCATCAAGACGGGTTCGTCCACCCCGGCCGGCGGCACGCTGATGTGGGCCGCCAAGCGGACCATCGACGGCAAGGAGCAGCTGATCCTCGGCGTCACGATGGACCAGCACTACAAGGGCGGCCTCGACGTCAACGCCGAGATGAGCCTGAAGCTGGTCAAGAAGGTCAGCTACAAGATGATCGAGGACGTGCAGTCCGCGCTGACCTCGGCGAAGCTCGTCAGCAAGGGCGAGGTCGTCGGCTATGTCGACGACGGCCTGGGCGGGAAGGCGCCGGTCGTCGCGACCCGCGACCTCAAGGGCGTGGGCTGGCCCGGCATGGAGGCGAAGCTCTCCCTCGGCAAGAAGGACGCCAAGGCCGTGCCGCACACCGCGAAGGCGGGCACCGAGGTCGGCGAGCTGACCGTCGGCGAGGGCGCGAGCGCCCAGAAGGTGCCGGTGGCCCTGCAGAAGGACCTGGCCGAGCCCGGCTTCGGGGCGAAGCTGACCCGCCTCGGCTGAGCGGGACGGCGCGGGCTCCTGGTCCGTACGAGTGCGTACGGGCCAGGAGCGTCCCCCGGCGTCCCGGGGCCCGCGCGCGAGGCGTGCTAGCGTCGCGAGGGTTTGCGCACGGCCCGGACGGCGGTGCCCGCTATCCGTGGAAACCGGGACAGCGTGAAGATGGGGGAAGACCTCGGGGGAGACGGGGAGAGCCGCAGTGACCACCGTGGGGCCGGCGCGTGCCGGGAAACCCGAGGAGCCGGGCAGGAAGCCCGGGGACGTCCCCTCCCGGATACGAGTACCCGCTCCGCCGCCGCGCGGCGGCCTGGGCGAGCGCTGGGCCCGCGTGTCCCGCGTGCTCCAGCAGCGGCCCGTCCTGACCACCCTGGGTGCGGCCGCGGTGCTGCACCTGCTGTGGGTGTGGCTCTTCGCCAACAGCGGCGGCGACCTCGCCGCCCAGGACGCCTGGGCGGAGTTCGCGCTCCAGCACCCGTCCTCGGCGTACAACCTGTCCTGGTACGGCGGGATGCACCCCGTCTCGTACAGCGCGATCTCGCCCTATCTGATGGCGCAGCTCGGCGTCCGGCCGACGATGATGATCGCGCAGACGCTCTCCGCCGGGCTGATCGCCCTGCTGCTGGTGCGCAGCCGCGTCGTGCGGCGGCCCCTGTGGCCCGCCCTCTACGGCGCGGTGGCGCTGACCTGCAACGCGATCTCGGGGCGGGTGACGTTCGGGCTCGGCATGATGTTCGGCCTCGCCGCCGTGGCCGTGATCTTCGCCTGGCCTGCGCGGTGGCGCGCCGAGGGCAGGTACCGGTGGGGCCGGGCCGCGCTCGCCGGGGCGGCCGCCGCGCTGGCGACCGCGTCGAGCCCCGTCGCGGGCCTCTACGTGGGCTTCGTGGCGGCCGCGCTGTGGCTGGGCAGGCGCCGCCCGGCGGCCTACGCGCTGGGGCTGCCCCCGGTCGCGGTGATCGCCCTGTCGGCGTGGCTGTTCCCCTTCTCCGGGCAGCAGCCGATGTTCTTCCCCTCGACGATCCTGCCGCTGCTCAGCGGGGTCTTCGGGGTGGTCTTCGTCCCCAAGGCGTGGCGCACCGTCCGCACCGTGTCGGCGCTCTACATCCTCGCCGTGCTGCTGGTCTGGCTGATCCCCTCGCAGATCGGCACGAACATCTCCCGGCTCGGCATGGTCTTCGGCGGGGTCGTGCTGGTGGCCGTGCTCACGGAGCGGAAGGTTCCGCCGCGTGCCGAGCTGCTGCGCACGGCCCGCGACTGGACCGCGCTCGTCCTCGCCGTGCTGACCTGCACCATCTGGCAGGCCGCCAGCGCGATCGGCGACATCCTGCACACCACGCCCGCCGCGTCCTGGGCGCGTGAGCTGGCGCCCCTGGTCGACCGGTTGCAGAAGCTGGACGCCGAGAAGGGCCGCGTCGAGGTCGTGCCCGCCCGCAGCCATCGCGAGGCGTCGGCCCTGGCCCCGTACGTCAACCTGGCCCGCGGCTGGAACCGGCAGGCCGACCGCGAGCGCAACCCGCTCTTCTACGAGCCCGGCCTGCTCGACCCCTCCAGCTACCGCGCCTGGCTGGACCGCTGGGCGGTGCACTACGTGGTGCTGCCCAAGGGCGAGCCCGACCCCGCGGCCAAGGAAGAGGCCAAGCTGGTCGTCAAGGGCCAGCCGTACCTGCGCGAGGCGTGGTCGGACGACAACTGGCGGGTCTACCGGGTCGAGGCGCCGACCCCGCTGGCCGACCCGCCCGCGGTCGTGGAGAAGGTGGAGGCCAACGAGGTCACCATCACGGTGCGGACCGCGGGCCCGGTGCTGATCCGCATCCCGTACTCGCCGTGGCTGAGCGTCGTCGACCAGGACGGCAAGGCCGTGCAGCCGCCCAAGCCCGGCCCGAACGGCGAGCCGCCGGTCAACGTCAACGGCTGCCTCACCAAGCAGGTGCAGGAGGCGCGGGGCGTCCAGCCGGAGGACGACTGGACGATGCTGCACGCCCCGCACCCCGGGACGTACCGGATCGCGTCCCCGTACAAGCTGCCGCGCGGCACGGGCTGCCCGGTCGACCTGGCCCCCTAGCCGTCAGGAGCAGGCGCCCTGCTGCCGCGGGGCCAGCTGGGCGCGCACCGTCTCCAGGTCGCGCAGCACCGATGTGAGCCTGTCCGGGCCCGGCGCGCTCAGGTAGTCCAGCACGCCGTGCTGGAAGGCGAACCGCATCCGCGGCGGCATCGAGTCCGAGGCGTCCAGACAGAGAACGCTCGCGCCGCGCAGCTCCCGGTCGATGTGCGCGTTGAGGGTCTCCGCGGCGCCGAAGGCGCGTTGCTCCCGGACGGGGGCGAAGGGGAAGAAGGGGCGGAAGGGGTTGTCGGCCCGGTAGCCGCGGTCGGTGGACCCGCCCGGGTCGGCCCATGTCCGCTGGGCGTCCGGCGTGGTGAGGAACGCCAGCAGCTCCCGGGCGGCCGGGCTGTCGCGGAAGAGCGCCGCGTAGTCCGCCGAGACCTCGCGCGCGGTGGAGTGCCGGTCCACGTCGGGGAGCAGCGCGGGCGAGGGCGTGAAGTCGGGCTTCCGGCCCTCGGGGTAGCCGCTGCGGACGAACGTGCCCTGGTGCTCCAGCGCGCAGGCGGCGCCCTGGTGGAAGAGCCCGTCGCGGTAGTCCTTCGAGAGCGCGTCCTTCGCGGGCCCGGCGGTGAAGATGCCGCCGAAGGTCCGCCACGCCCTGGTCATCGCGTCCGAGTCCCACGGCAGGCTGCCGTCGGCCAGCCGCTCGTACGCGTCCTTGCCGCTCTGCTGGAGCAGGATGTCCTCGATCCAGTCGGTGCCCGGCCAGCCGACGGTGTCGTCGCCGCCCATGCCCGCGCACCAGTGGGCGCCGTCGCGGGCGAGGGCGGCCGGGTCCTCGGGCGGGGCGGCGGCGTCGTACCAGGCGATGCTCTTCAGCTCGGCCTTGACCGCGACGGCGTAGACGTGGCCGTCCGCCTGGAACGCCCACTTCGGCCCGTACGTGGTCCGGACGGTCCGGGGCAGGACGGTGTCGAGCGGTTTCAGCCCGTTCGTGGCGGCGTAGTCGGCGACTTCGCCACTGCTGGGCAGGATGGCGAGGTCGGGGGCGGTGGCGGTGCGCCGGCGGGCGAGGAGGACCTCGCGCAGGGCGGTGGTGCCCTGGTAGTCGACGCTGATCCCGGGATGGCGCCGCTCGAACGCGTCCAGGACCTTCCGGAACCGCTGCTGCTCCTGGTCGGACCAGGAGGCGAGCACGGTGATCCGGCTCTGCTGCCGGTCCCGGTACTCGACGTAGCCGAGGGACCCCAGCGCGACCAGCCAGGCGGCGAGCACGGCGGCGATGACCTGGTGGGCGCGGTTGCCCACCAGCGCGCCCAGCCGGCTCTTCGCGGGCCCGGCCGGGGCGAGGTGCCGGAAGCGGTACTCGTCGAGGCGCGGCTGGAGCCCGATGAGGATCAGCGCGGCGACGACCACGGCGGTCAGCACGATCCAGGTCGTGGCCCCGGCGCGCCAGTGGGCGCCGGACATGTGGCCCCGCACCCAGGTGAGGGTGCCGTCGTCGATCCCGTGGCCCTTCCTGTCGTGCTCGATCCGCGCGGCCGCCGAGCGCAGCCGGTCCTGGATCTGCACGGCGAGGACGGTGAGGGTCGGCACCAGCGCGGCCACCAGCAGTGTGCCCGCGGCCAGGCCGGGGTTGACGCGGCGGCGGAACCGGCGGCGCAGCACGATCTGGGTCTCGGCCAGCAGCACCAGCAGGGCGACGCCGAGGACGAGGGCCCCGGCCCAGGCGAGGGCCGGCGGCCAGTCGAACGACACCTCCTGGTCCAGTACCCGGCGCTGGCGGGTCTGGACGTCTTCGAGGCGGGCGTGGATGCCGCTGCCGGGACGCCACAGCATCGAGCGGGCGTTGGCGAGGTAGGCGTCCCGCAGGGGCTCGTCGGTGGCGTTGCGGGCGGCCTGCTGGACGAGGTAGCTGTACGAGGAGACGAGGGCGGAGACCGTGCTCAGGGTCTGCCGTCCCTCCTCGCCCGCGACGGTGTTCGCGGTGGCCTTCGCCAGGGCCTGGACGGCGGAGGTGAGCTCCGCCCGGTACCCCTCGCCCGGTCCCTCGACCGGGCCCGCCCGGCCGGTGACGCTCGTCCGGGCGTCGTCGAACGACGTCTTCAGCGAGGCGTCCGCGACCGCGACGGCGACGATGGCAGGGGCCGTACGGTCGGTCACCTCGGGGGAGTTGCGGCTGACGCCGTAGTAGGCGGCCAGCAGCGCGGCGCAGGCGAGGGCGGTCGTGGTGAGGAGGGCGGCCAGGCGCCGTATGAGGCCGCGGCGGATGGTCATGCGGAGGGCGCCGGGGGGAAGGGGTGCTTGCACAGGGTGCAGACCTTGGCGTCGGCCGGCGAGCGCCGCGCGCAGCCCGGACGCGCGCACACCCTGTCCGGGGCGTCCGGCGGCGGGGGGAGCGGGGCGGATTCGGCCCACTGGGTGCTGTGGTTGTCCATGACCAGGGCCGCGTTGAGGTCACCCGTGGACACCCCGGGCCGCACCTCGACCTCGCCCCGCCGCTCGTCGACGACGTTCACCAGGCGCCCCAGGCGGCGCAGCATCTTCTTGTCGCCCAGCTCGTGCGCCAGCCGCACCGCCCGCCCCCACGCGTCCCCCGCGGCGGTGCGGTCGCCCCGCTCGTACGCCTCGCACCCGGCGGTGACGGCCCTGCCGAGCTCCGCGTGCCCGTCGTAGTGGGCGACGCGCGGGTGGATCCGGGTGGACAGGGCGCGGTCCTCGGTCCAGTGGACCAGCAGGGGGCAGGGGCCGGGCAGGGCCACGGGCACGGCCGCCGCCCCCTGGCCGCCGGTCACCAGGGTCACGGTGGCCAGCTGGAGATCCTCGCCCCGGGGGTCGTCGGACGGATCGGCGGTGACGCAGAGGTGGAAGTCGCGGGCCTCGTCGCCCCAGGCGCCGGTGGGGAACTCCCAGCTGCGCTCACCGGTCCGCACGCCCTCCGCGGTGAGGTCCAGCTCGGTGGGGAAGACCTGTTTGACGAAGCGGATCTCGCCGCCGACGCGGTGGGTGACCCGGATGCGTACGTCCGGCAGGGCCTTCGCCATGGCGCTGGTCATCATCGTCCGGAACTCCGCCTCCAGGTCGGAGTGCTCCTCGACGGCGTCGGCCACGCCGTGCAACCGGTCGGCGATCGCGCGGAGTTCGGTGGCCGCCCACTCGTCGCCGATGCCCCGCGCGTCACAGGTGAACCGGCCCGCGCACGCGGACAGGACGCGCTCCAGCTCGCCCGGCCGGTCGTGCTCGTTGCGGCCGTCGGTCAGCAGCAGGGTGTGCCGGATCGGGGTGTCCTGCGCGGCGAGGAGGTCGGCGGCGCAGTCCAGCCAGGAGGCGATCGCGGTGCCGCCCGCGGCGATCAGACCGGCCGCGACATGGGCGGCGTCGGCGCGGGAATCGGGCCCGGCGACGGCCATCCGGGCCGCCCGGGGGTAGATCACGCGGGCCTGGTCGGTGCCCTCGACGAGCGCGAAGCGGGTGCCGTCCCGCAGCACGTCGACGGCCGCGGCCGCCGCCCGCCGGGCCGCCGCGATCTTGGTGCTGGGCCAGTTCATCGAGCCGGAGCAGTCGATGACGATGACCTCGGCGGCGGCGGCCCGCCCGGCGAGCCGCCCCAGCCCGTCGGCCTCCACGGTGAGGATCGCGTGCGCCGGTACGCTGCCGGAGCCCGCCGGGAGGTATTTGTTCTGCCCCAACTCCGCCGCCATCCGGGCGGTTTGCATTCTTCCGTTGCCATTGACGCGGTCCATCTCTTCCCCTCGTCAGACGCGGGTCAGGGGACGGACGCGGTTGGCCAGGTCGACCAGGGCGCCGAGGCCGTCCGGGGTGCGGGCCTGCTGGGCGAGGCCGCGCAGCTTCTGTTCGAGCCGGGTGCGGACGGTGAACTCCTCGTCGGCCGTGCCGAAGAGGGGGCCGCCCGCCCGCTCGGCGGCGGGCGCCGTCCGGACCCGGTCCAGGGCGACGCCGAGGAGCTCCGCCTCCAGCCGGTCCCGGGCCGGGCCCGCCCCGTGGCCCTCGTCGAGGTGCAGCCCCGGCAGCCGCGCCAGCGCCTCGGCGAGGTCGGCCAGGCTCGGCAGGCCCCGCGCACCGTCGTCCCCGGCGGCCGGCAGCCGCCCGGCGAGAATCCGTACGCACGCGGTGCGGGCCGCGTCGTAGTGCCGGGAGACCTCCGGCACCCCGTCCAGCAGTGCCACGGCGCCCCTGCGGTCACCGGCGGCGAGCCGCAGCCGGGCGAGGCCGAACGCGGCACTGCCCTGGGACCGGTTGCGCTGCCAGACCGCCTGGTAGTAGCGCTCGGCAGCGGCCGTGTCGCCGCGGTGCTCGGCGCAGTAGCCGAGGGCCAGCTTCGGCGCGTACTCGCCCGGCAGATCGGCGTAGACCCGGTCGAACTCCGGTTCTGCGGCGACCGGTTCGCGGCGGGCCAGGTGCAGCAGGCCGCGGTGCCAGCTCAACCGCCAGTCGTACGGCGCGAGATCGGCCACCGCGCCACGGGCCGCCGCCAGCCGCTCCGCCGCCGCGTCGAGCTCGCCCAGCTCCAGATGGGCCCGGCACTGCCGGAGCGGGATCTCCACCGAGCGCTGCCCGAACGCGTACAGCTGCTGGATCAGCCTGCGGGGACCACTGGCCGTCGGCTGCCCGAGCAGCGCCGCGGCGGGGTCGCCCGGGTCCGGGTACGGCACCGGCAGGACCAGCGGCACCCGGTCGGGCTCGGGCAGCCCGGCGTCCAGCACCGGCCCCCGCCCGCCCGTCAGCCAGCGCTCCAGCGGCGGTACGCGGCCCAGCGAGGCGTCCAGCAGGGCCGCCGTCGGCGCGAACAGCGTGGAGGGCTCGGGGTGTTCGGCCCCGGTGCGCAGCGCCCGGATCTCCCGCAGCACGCCGCGCAGCTGCTCCGCCATGTCCGCGGCGGAGGCGTAGCGGCTCTCCCGGCACTCGGCGGTGGCGCGGGCGACGGCCCGCTCGTAGGACTCGCCGCCCAGGCCCGGCGGGCGGTCGTCGGAGGACGCCTCGTCGGACAGGGCCCGCAGGGTCATCCCCACGCTGAACAGGTCCGACCGCGGCGACAGTCCGACGGCCCCGTCGCGCTCGACCTCGGGTGCGGTGAAGCCGCGCGCGCCCAGGAGCGTGCCGCCGCGCTCACCGAGCCGGCGGACCGCGCCGAGATCGATGAGCTTCACCCGGTCCTCGTGGTGCATCACGTTGTTCGGCTTGAGGTCGCAGTAGACCAGGCCCTGGCGGTGGAGGTAGCCGAGCGCGTCGAGGACGCGGCAGCCGTACGCGAGGACGTGCTCGAAGACGCGCGGCTCGCCGAACGGGCCCTCCCTGCGCGCTATCCGGTCCTTGACCTGGGACAGCTGCATGCCGCTCACATACTCCATGACGATGTAGCCCGTGCGCCCGGCGTCGTCCGCCGCGCCCCGGTCCGGGTGGGTCACGTAGTTGATGATGCGGACGATGCCGGGGTGGTCGAAGCGGGTGAGGTAGCGCTTCTCCTCGCCCGCGAGCTGGAGGGCGGTGGGGTCGCCGGTGTGGATGAGGCCCTTGAGGGCGACGGGGTGGTCCTCCAGCCGGGTGTCGTGGGCGAGGTAGACCCAGCCCAGGCCGCCGTTGGCGAGGCAGCCCACGACGCGGTACTGCCCGCCCACGAGGTCGCCCGGGGCGAGGCGCGGGGTGAAGTCGAAGGCGTGCCCGCATTCGGGGCAGTAGCCGGTGGCGAGCGCGGGCTGGTCCTTGTACGGACGGCCGACCTTTTCGGTGCACCCCTTGTAGCCGCAGGTCTTGCCGCCCTCCGGGACCTGCGGGTTCTCGACGACGAGCGCCTCGGGGGACGGTGTGCGGACGAAGGGCAGGTCGAGGAGGCCGTCGCCCGCGGGCGCGACGCTGAAGAGCCGGTCGGTGGCGAGCTGACGCCGCCTGCCGGCGGTGGGCGGACTCTCGACGCCGGCCAGCCGCCGCCCGGTGACGTGGCAGAACCCGGTGCCGTCGACGGAACAGCCCTCGCAGTCGGGGCGCTCGCAGTCGGGTGGTCCGGGCCGGGTCGTCATGGCCGTCCGCCTCCTCGGGGGCGTGCGGCCCCTGCGGGGCGTTCGGCGGGCCGCTGGCTGTCGGTGTGTTCGTGCGGCGTGTTCTTGGTCATCGGTGCCTGCCTTCTCGGGGGTGTGCGGTCGCGGAGGGGTGCTTGCTGTCGGTGTGCTTGTGCGGCGTGTGCCTGGTCATCGGCGCCTGCCTCCTCCGGGGCGCGCGGTCTTGGAGTGGCGTCGGCTGTCGGTGTGTTCGTGCGGCTTCTGCTCGGTCATCGGTGTCCGCCTTCTCGGGAGGCGCGGTTTCGGCGGGCCGCTCGCCGTCGGCGAGTTCGCGTGGCGTCCGTCGGGTCATGCGCGCTCGCCTCCTCGGGGGCGGTGGGTGTGCCGCCGTACGGTCTCCGCGAAGCGCTCCACGGCCCCTTCGGCCTCGGCGAGTTCGCACGGGGCCTGGTAGAGGAGGTTGTGGGCGGCGCGGTAGAGCGGGGCCGCGGCCCGCTCCTCCTCCAGGCTGCGGGCCGCGAGCAGGGCGAAGAACGCCTCCAGCCGGCCGCGCAGTTCGTCGCGGCGCGCGATGCCCGCCTCGGCGCCGCCGATCGCCTCCTCGACCCGTAGCAGCCCCGACGCCACGGCACTTTCGAACGCGGCGAGCTTCGGCAGGAAGCGGGCGCTGCCCAGCTCCGGGTCGCCGCGCAGCGTCGTCAGGTCCAGCCGCAGCCCGGCCGCCTCCTGCGGCACGGACCGTACGGGCGCGACCAGGGCGGCCTTGTCGTACGCGGTGCGCTCCAGGCGGGCGATGTGCTCGATGCGGTCGTGGACCCGGTCGAGTCGCACGGTGATCTCGTCCTTGCTGGGGTCGGACATCCTCTGCGCCAGCTCCAGGCTCTGCGAGTCGGGGGTGCGGAACACGAGCAGCAGGCGGGCGCCGCGGGCGGCGAGGAGGTCCGTGAACTCCACGAGCGCGACGGGGTCCGCGGCGTAGTCGACGCCCTCCGCGACGATCGTGAGCGGCACGGTGCGGACGCCGGCGAACAGGCCCACCGCGGACTTCCCCTCGCCGGCCCGCAGTCCGAGCCGGTCGGCGACCCGCGCGGCGAAGCGCGCGACGGTCTCGCCGGACACGTCGAGTGCCAGGTCGACGCTGCCGATGGGCGGTACGGAGTCCTCGGCGGCGTGACCGTTCACGGGGCCGTTCACAGGGCCGTTCGCGGGGCCGTTCACGGTGCGGGGCAGGCGCGCGCCGGGGGGCCGGGTGCCCGCGCGGGGGGCCGGGACGCGCGGGGCGCTCCGGGGCCTGGCCTCCACCGTGAGCTGGCGGCCCGCCAGCGCGACCGCCCGGCTCAGGGCGGCGGCACGGTCCGGCTGGCCCTTCCTGATGACGACCGCCTCGACGTCGCGCGTGCCGCTCGCGCCGCGGAACCAGCGGGTCAGCCAGCGGGTGAACTCCCGGTCGCGCGGCTCCTCCAGGGGGCAGCGCACGGGCGGGAGGTCGTTCGGGGACGGGCCGTCGAACCGGGGCTTGAGCGCGGGGAGGTACTCCGCCACGGTCTCGATCGGGATCATGTACGAGAGGTGCAGTTTGAGGCCGCCGGGCGCCCCCGAGGTCGTGTCGTCGTAGCGGCTGACGACCATGCCCAGCACGTGCCGCGTCTCCATGTCGGTGACGCCCGCGCCGCTGAACCCGGGCCGCACCGCGTGCTCCGGCCGCACCGGATCGAGCTGCACCCACTCGCCGCTCGGGCCCGCGATCGTGGCGGCGAGGTAGAGCCCGTTGCTGAGCGGCCAGCCCGCGGGGAAGCCGCACATCCGCACGGCCCGCCCGAACGACGGTGCCACCCGGTGCAGCGGCGCCGTGTGCGCGGGCTCCTGGGGTTCGGCGAGCGTCAGCAGTGCCACGTCGCCCGTGGCGTCCGCGCGCTCCGACACCCAGCAGCCCTCGGCGACCCTGGCCCGCACGGGCACGCTCCCGGGTACGCCGACGAACTCCGCGAGCACCTCCTCGGCGGGCTCCGGGCCGCCGTCCCAGGGGATGACATGGGCGCACGTCAGCACGGTGTCGGCGCTCACCAGGATGCCGGCGCCCAGCGTCTGGCCGTCGGGCGTGGAAATGCGCACCCGCCAAGGCTCCTCGAACACAAGGCCGTTGACGGGGGCCTCGAGCTCCTCCCCCATGGGCGCAGAGCATACGCGCGACCCGGCCGTAAGTGACCCCTTGTGACCCAGAGGTCACCGTTCTGTGTGGTCCCGGTCCGGACCTGCGCCCGCGTACGTGGGGCGCGCGAGGCGGCGCGAGCGCCGGGCCGGGGACCGCTCGCGGGGCGCCTCCGGGTTCACCCGTTCGCCACGTCCGGACCCGGCTTTCCCGGTAGTCACGCGGTCACCCCTGGTGACCTGCCGTTACGCCTTCCGGGCGGTGCGGCGGGACGGTCCGGGGGCGGCCGTTCTGATGCGCTGTCAGGGTGCGGCGGCGCCGGAACGCCGCTTCGCTCGGCTCATAGGAGCGCGGAACTCCCCACTCCGTTCGGTGGCACAGACACGTGCCGCGTCCGCGTTCTCGGAGGACAAGCATGCGTACTGCACGAGTGCTCACCGGGGCCGTCCTGTCCGTGGCGGCCCTCGGACTGGCGGGCGCCCCCGCGCTCGCCGGGGACTTCGGGAAACTGGAGGTCACCCCCAGCCCTGCACAGCCCGGCACCCTGGTCACGGTGACCACCACCGCCTGCGGCGCCAACGGCACGGGATCGGGTGACGCCAGCGCCGTCGGCGGCCCGGCCTCGTTCCCGCTGAGATCGGCCATGAACAAGGAGGACGCCTCCGGCCAGTTCACGGTCCCGGCCAAGGCCAGATCGGGCACCTACGGAATCGGTATCAAGTGCAACGGTGGCAAGGAAGCCACGGGCGACCTGGTCGTCGGCAGTGGCAGCGGCAGTGGCAGCGGTAGCGGCAGTAGCAGCAGCGGTGGTGGCAGCAGTGCCGCGCCGAGCATGAGCACCGGAATGGCGAAGCCCCCCAAGGGCGGCATGAAGACCGGTGTCGGCTCCACGAGCGAGAACTCGGGCCTGACGGAGATCATGGCCGGTGCGGCGGTACTGGCGACGGCCGCGGCGGGCGGTACGTGGTTCCTGCGCAGGCGCGGCGGAGGCGGCCGGGCCTGACGGGTTCTCTTCCCCGAATCCGGGCGGCGGAGCCCCGGGCCCCCGACAACCGGGATTCCGCCCCCGGACCCCGGTATGCGCACGCGGCCGGTAAGGGACCGGGCAGGGCCGGGGAAGCGCGACCCGAGGCGCGGTGGAGGACCCGATGGGCAACACACGGCGGACCCGCCACGCCCGCGCGCGCGTCAGCCACGCGGAGCGCGCCAGGGAGGCCAGTACCGCCCGCAGGCAGCCCGCGGGGGCGCGGAGCGCACGCCACCACCCCGCCGTGGCCACCGTCCTCGCCCTCGCGCTGTGCACCGGCAGCTGGCTCATCCAGCACGGCGCGAGCGCCCAGGGCCCGCCCCCGCAGCCCTCCGCGGCCGAGGCATTCCCCGCGTCCTCGCCCGGTTGGCCCGTCCCCCGCACCGGCCCCGACGTGCCACCGCTGCCGCCCTCCCCGCCGACCCGGCTCCGCATCCCCGAGATCCAGGTCGACGCCCCGATGAGAGCCCTGGACCTGCTGCCGGACGGCAGTCTCGCCAGCCCGCCGGACGACGACCGCAACCTCGCCGGCTGGTACGCGGGCGGTACCGTGCCCGGGTCCCGCGGCACCGCGGTCGTCGCCGGGCACGTCGACACGGCCGTCGGCCCCGCCGTCTTCTACAGCCTGGGCGCCCTGAAGAAGGGCCACGCCGTGGAGGTGGCCCGTGCCGACGGCCGCACCGCCGTCTTCACGATCGACGCGATCGAGGTCTACAGCAGCGCGGACTTCCCGTCACAGAAGGTCTACGGGCCGTCCGGGCGCGCCGAGTTGAGGGTGATCACCTGCGGCGGCGGCTTCGACACGGACGCCCACGCCTATCTGGGGAACGTCGTCGTCTACGCCCACCTCGCGTTCGTACGGCAGGGTGCCTGAGCTCCTTCCGGGACCCGGATCAGGCCGGGTCGGGCGCGGGCTCCGCCGGCAGGCCCTCCGCCAGCAGGTCGAGGATCTGCTGCCCGTACTTCTCCAGCTTGCTCTCGCCGACACCGCCCACCGTCGCCAGCTCCTCCAGCGAGGACGGCGCCACGGTCGCGATCTCCCGCAGCGTCGCGTCGTGGAAGATCACATACGCGGGCAGGCCCAGCTCCCGCGCGGTGGCCGCCCGCCACGCCCGCAGATGCTCGAAGACCGGCACCGCCTCCGCCGGGAGGTCGACGGCCGCGGCGGCCCGCTTGCCCGAGCCCGACGACTTGGCGGCGCTCTTCGCGGCGCGCGCCGGCTTCTCGGGCTCGCGCCGCAGCCGCACCTCGCGCTGTCTGCCCAGCACCTCCGCGCTGGCGTCGGTGAGGACCAGCGTGCCGTACTCGCCCTCGACCGCCAGCAGTCCCTGCGCCAGCAACTGCCGCACCACGCCCCGCCATTCGGCGACACTCAGCTCCGTGCCGATGCCGAAGACCGTCAGCTGGTCGTGGTCGTGCTGGATGACCTTCGCGGTCTTCTTGCCCAACAGGATGTCGATGATCTGGCCCGCCCCGAACTTCTGCCGCCGCTCCCGCGCCAGCCGCAGCACCGCGGAGAGGAACTTCTGCGCGGCGATTGTGCCGTCCCACGTCTCGGCGGGCGTCAGGCACGTGTCGCAGTTGCCGCAGGACGCGCTCGACTGGCCGAAATACGCCAGCAGTTGGACCCGGCGGCACTCCACCGTCTCGCACAGCGCCAGCATCGCGTCGAGGTGCGCGCCCAGGCGGCGGCGGTGCGCCTCGTCACCCTCCGAGCCGTCGATCATCTTGCGCTGCTGGACCACGTCCTGCAGTCCGTACGCCAGCCAGGCCGTGGACGGCAGGCCGTCGCGCCCGGCGCGGCCCGTCTCCTGGTAGTAGCCCTCGACCGACTTCGGCAGGTCGAGGTGGGCGACGAAGCGGACGTCCGGCTTGTCGATGCCCATGCCGAACGCGATCGTGGCCACCACGACCACGCCGTCCTCCCGCAGGAAGCGCGCCTGGTTCGCGGCGCGCGTCGCCGCGTCGAGCCCCGCGTGGTACGGCAGGGCGTCGACCCCGTGCGCCACCAGGAAGTCGGCGGTGTCCTCCACGCCCCTGCGGGACAGGCAGTAGACGACGCCCGCGTCGCCCTCGTGCTCGGTGCGCAGCAGCTCCAGCAGCTGCTTCTTCGGGTCGTTCTTCGGGGCGATGCGGTACTGGATGTTGGGCCGGTCGAAGCTCGCGACGAAGTGCCGGGCGTCCTGGAGCTTGAGCCGCCCCGCGATCTCGGTGTGCGTCGCCTCCGTGGCCGTCGCGGTCAGCGCGATGCGCGGCACGTCCGGCCAGCGCTCGTGGAGCTGGGACAGCGCCAGGTAATCCGGCCGGAAGTCGTGGCCCCACTGCGCCACGCAGTGCGCCTCGTCGATCGCGAACAGCGAGATCTTGCCCCGCTCCAGCAGCCGCAGCGTCGCCTCCACCCGCAGCCGCTCGGGCGCCAGGTAGAGCAGATCCAGCTCGCCCGAGAGGAACTCCGCCTCGACCATCCGGCGCTCGTCCAGATCCTGCGTCGAATTCAGGAACCCCGCGCGCACGCCGAGCGCCCGCAGCGCGTCGACCTGGTCCTGCATGAGCGCGATCAACGGCGAGATCACGATGCCCACGCCCGGCCGCACCAGCGCCGGAATCTGGTAGCACAGCGACTTCCCGCCACCCGTCGGCATCAGCACCAGCGCGTCGCCGCCCGCGACGACGTGCTCGATGATCTGCTCCTGATCCCCTCTGAACGCGTCATACCCGAAGACACGCTGAAGACAGCCGAGCGCTTCACTGGGACCGGCGGGGTGGGGGGGCTGGGTGGGGTGGGCCATTTTTGCAGTCTACGAGGGTTCGCTTACCCGAATGGGTGATGTGGATAAGTCCGGGCACCCCCGGGCCCTGGCTGCGAGCCGGTACGCCGCCTGCGGCGGGCTTGTTCCCCACCCCGCCCCTTCCCGAACCGGGGCTGCGCCCCGGACCCCGCAACACGGCTTCGCCGCGTTGTCCTCAAGCGCCGGACGGGCTGAATTTCGCGGACCGTAGTCCGTACACTGCGGGCCCGCAGGCTCAAGGCCACGGTCCGCACATTCAGCCCGTC
>NZ_JBSFWT010000097.1:0-25617 GCF_053594975.1 Streptomyces sp. NPDC002537 | reverse complement strand
GAACAACTCCCACAGGCCGTCCGGCACCAACCGCTCCACCAGATTCGTCACCAGACCAGACTGCCGCAAGATCACAACCAAATGAAACGGCTTGTACGTCCGTCGGGGTGCGGAATCTTGCAGTCGACGGTGCGATCGTGTGGCCGCGCTCGGTGAGAAGGGGCCGTACTTCCTGGATAGCCTGCGTGAGAGTGCTTCCGGTGACACCGAAGAACTGGGCGAGCAGTTCATGGGTGCCGATCTTGCGGAGACAGAGCACGGTGGCCAGGATCCGGTCTTCGTCGGAGAGCTCGTCCTTGGCGCCCGCGCCTCGCGCCCGTCGGCGCTGACCGCCCCGGCGTTCGAGGCGGATCTGCTCACGTCGCTGTGTCAGCGCCGGGAGCAACACGCTGACCAGAGTGTCCAGTTGTGCGACGGGCATGCCGGTCAGTTCCGGGTCGCGGAGCGAGGAGGCTCCGGGAACGTCCGGGGCGCCGTCCCGCCGGGCGGTCATCGCGGCGACGGCTTCCGGCCCCGTTCCGTGGCCGAGGGCGGGGCGGCGCTCGGTGGGACAGAGGGTGTAGTTCCAGTCGCCGTGGAAGCGGTGCCGGCTCATCGCCAACGCGTCGATCTCGACATCGGTGATCTTCACGCCGGTGTCGTAGGTGCCCGTGTCGAGTTCGGCCCGGACTTTCAGCCCGGCGTGGGTGGTGGTCGCGGCGATGCTGTTCACGATGACTTCGTGGCTGGTCAGCGGCCTGCCGCGCCAGTTCATGGAGATATGGGAGAACAGCCGGTGCTCCACCTTGTTCCACTTCGAAGTCCCCGGCGGCAGGTGGCACACGGTGATCTCCAGGCCTGTCTCGGCGGCCAGGGCGGCGAGTTCAGTCTTCCAGGCGCGAGTGCGGTAGCCGTTGGAGCCGCCCGCGTCCGCGGTGATCAGCAACCGTGCGGCCTGCGGGTAGTCGTGCCGGCCGACCGCCTGCCACCAGCGACGGATCGCAGCGACCGCGAACGCGGCGGTGTCGTGATCGGTACCGACGCTGACCCAGCCGGTGTTCGCGGCGACATCGTAGACCCCGTACGGGATGGCCTTGCTCGGCCCCTGCCGGTCCAGGAAGCCGTGTGTCTTGACCTGCACGGGCTCGCCGGTCGGCGCCCACTCGCGGCCGCCGTTCTTGTACTGGCCGACCAGCTCCTTCTTCTTGGTGTCCACGCTGATCACCGGCTCTCCGGCGTCCTGATGGGCGCGGGCTTGTCCGTTGATATAGCGGAACTGGGCGTCCCGGTCGGGATGTTGCGTGCCCTCGATCGTCTTGGCGTTGGCCTGCAGGCTGAAGCCCTCCTCGCGCAACAGGTCGCCGACAGTGTCCGCCGAGACGCGGTGACCCTGCTGGGTGAGTTCGCCGGCGAGTTTGCGCGTCGACTTCGTCGTCCAGCGCAACGGCGACATCGGATCCCCACGCATGTCCGGCTCGACCAGTGCCAACAGTGCGGGCCGCAGTCCTGGATCCGCCTCGGCGGCCCTCTTGCGCCCGCCGCCGGGGCGGCGGACCCGGCCCAGCGGCTCCGTCCCCGCTTCCAGCTCGTCGACACCCTTGCGGACAGTGGTCTCGCTGACCTCAGCCGCCTGCGCGACGGCCCGGATCCCGCCGTGTCCCAGGATCCGGGCCTCGGTCCCCATCAGCAGACGGCGCTGACGCTCGTCCAGGTGCGGGAACAACGCCACGAATCTCACGGCGAGTTGATCACGAGTCTCCTGCGATATGCCCATACCACACCAACGAGCCGGATCACGGGAAGCAACAGGTTGATTCTCTGCAAGCCCTAAGAGACGAGGCGAGCTCGGCACGGACGATGAGACCGCCCCCGGGGTTGGGGCTGGCCCGCACCTCGCCGTGGTGGGCGTCGGTGATGGCGCGTACGACGGCCAGGCCGAGGCCGGCGCCCCTGGTGCCGGGGCTCGCTGCGCGGTGGAACGGTTCGAAGAGGGCGGGGATCTGGGCCGGGTCGATGAGTGTGCCGGTGTTGGTGACCTCGATCCAGGCGCCGGATGGTGTCGTGCCGGTGGTGAGGTGGACGTGGCCGCCGGAGTGGTTGTGGCGGACGGCGTTGGCGAGGAGGTTGAGGGCGAGTTGGGCGAGGAGCGCGGGATCGCCGGTGACGGGTGCCGGGTTCAGTCGCGTGCGTACGTGGATGTCGCGTTCGGTGATCTCCGTGCGCAGGTCGGCGAGGGCCGTGCGGGCGGTGTCGGCGAGGTCGGTGGGGCGGGCGGTGACCAGGCCGCTTTCCCCGCGGGCCAGGGCGAGGAGGGAGGCGAGGAGGTTCTCGCTGCGGGTGGTGGCATCGAGTGCGGTGCGCAGGGCGGGTTGCAGGTCGGCGGGGACGCGGCCCTGGGAGAGGGGGATCTCCAGAGCGGTGCGCTGGATGGTGAGAGGGGTGCGCAGTTCGTGGGAGGCCTGGGCGGTGAAGCGGCGCTGGGCGGTGAAGCTCGCCTCCAGGCGTTCGAGCATCGCGTCGATCGTGTCGCCGAGCCGGCCCACCTCGTCATGGGGGCCGGTCAGGGCGAGCCGTTCGCCCAGGTGGTTGCCGTTGTTGATGCGGGCGGCAGCCTCGGCGACGTGACCGAGGCGGCGCAGGGAGCGGCGGCTGAACCACCAGGCGAGCAGGGCGGCCAGGACGGTGAAGACGGCCAGCAGGACGAGGGAGTGGGTGAACAGACCGGTCAGGACGGAGCGCTTGAAGTCCTCGAAACTGTGGGCGGAAGTGGCCTCGGAGCGGACGGCGCCCGGCGGCGGTTGGGCGGGACCGGTCGGCGCGGGGGACGGGATCACCGGTGTCGAGGGCGTGCGGGGTACCGGTGACGGGGCGGTGCCGGGCGTGAGCAGATTACGGTTGATGGCGATCAACTGGCGCACGCTCAGCCAGTCCAGCAGGAGCAGGCCGCTGCCGAGGAGTATGAAGGTGACGACTGTCGTGCAGGTGAGCCGGGTGCGCAAGGTCGGACCGCGGCGCGGGCGCGACACGGGGGAGGCCGGGTTCACAGGCGGTATCCGAAGCCGGGGTCGGTCTCGATGACCGGGGGGTCGCCGAGCTTGCGCCGCAGTTGGTGGACGGCGACCTTGACCGCGGAGGTGTTCGGGTCGAGGGCGGAGTCCCACAGCCGCTCGAAGAGCTCGCCGGGGTGCACGGGAGCGCCGTCGGCGGCGAGGAGGATCTCCAGGACGCCCAGCTCGCGGGGGGTGAGGCGGAGCGGGGTGCCGTCGCGTTCGGCGGTGCGCCGGACGGTGTCCAGGCTGATGCCGCGCCGGGTCAGGACGGTGGCGGCGGGGGCGGGCGCGCGTCGTCCCAATGCCCTTAGCCGGGCGACGAGTTCGAGGTAGGAGAAGGGCTTGGCGAGGTAGTCGTCGGCTCCGTGGCCGAGCCCGTCGACGAGGTCGGCGAGGGTGCCCGCGGCGGTGAGCATGAGGATGCGGGCCGGGTACCCGGTGGCGTTCAGGGTGCGGCACACGGTGTCACCACTCACCTGAGGCAGGTCGCGGTCCAGGATGACGACGTCGTATGTCCTGGCGGCCGTCATCTCCAGGGCGCGCGCCCCGTCAGGGGCGATGTCGCACGCCATGCCCTCGCCCTTCAGGCCGTCGGCGAGCATCGCCGCCAGCTCCGCCTCGTCCTCGACGATCAGTACGCGCATCCGTCACTCCGGCCCCTCATGTCCTGCTCTGTCCCCTCCAGGATGCCTTGGCGCGGGTTAGCCACGGGTTAGCCGGATGCTCACCGGTGGCTCACCGCCCGCCCCGTACTTCTTGAGGTGACCGGTCCGGACATAGCGGATCGGCAGACCACAGGAGGGGCGTGTCATGCGTTTCAAGGGGTACGGCACCAGGGCCGTCTGGGCCACGTGGAGCACGGTGACGGCGCTGTCCGTCGCGGCCGTGGTGTCCGTGAGCGGCTGTTCGGCGGAGCAGAAGGCGCCCGACGTCGCCGGGGGCGGCGGAGCGGGCGCGAGCGGAAAGCCGAAGGACCAGCGGGCCGTCCGGCAGCAGTGGGTCGACTGCATGCACCAGGAAGGGCAGACCGGAGTGACCATCGGTCCCAATGGTGAGATCCGGGTCCCTGCGGGGGCCGCGGACAAGAGCGGCGGCGCCGACAACAACAGTGCCTACGACCAGGCGGAGAAGACCTGCAACACCAAGGTGCCGGGCATGCAGCAGGTCCGGGAGCAGGGCAAACAGAAGATGGTCGACCAGGCACGCAAGTACGTCTCCTGTCTGCGCGAGAACGGCTTTCCGGACGCCCCCGACCCCAACCCCAAGACCGGCGTGATCGTGGTCGACCCCAAGAAGTGGGACAAGGCGAAGTTCGGTGTGGCCGCGAAGGCCTGTACCAAGATTCCCGGCCCCGGCATCCAGGTGGGGTCGTGACCGTGACCACCGACAACGATGTGACCACCGACACCGAACCGACCGCGCAGGACCCCACGCAGGACGAGGACGCCGACTCCACCGGCCCGCGGCGTACCCGGCTCCGCCGCAAGCCCGTAATCGTCTCCGCGGTCCTGGTGGCCGCCCTGGCCGCGGGGACCCTGGCCGTCCTCCAGCCCTGGCACGGCGGCCCCGCGCGGAGCGGGCACCCGACAGTCCGCCACACCACCGCCGAGGTCCAGCGCACCTCGCTCGCCGACGGCCTGAAGCTGGCCGGACAGCTCTCCTACGGCACCCCGACCGACGTGGTCGCCCAGGGACACGGCGTCCTCACCGCGCTCCCCAAGGAGGGCGACCGGATCAAGGCCGGGCAGCGGCTGTACGAGGTCGACGGCGTCCCCGTCGTCCTGTTCACCGGCGACCGCCCCTTCTGGCGCGACCTCGCCGAGGGCGTGTCCGACGGCGAGGACGTACGGGAGCTCAAGCGCAACCTCGTCGACCTCGGCTACGCGGACGGGCTCGGGCTGAGTGTCGACGAGAAGTTCACGAAGTCGACCGTCACCGCGGTCAAGCGCTGGCAGAAGGCCGCCGGGCTCAAGCAGACCGGCAAGGTCACGCTCGGCTCGGCCGTGGCCCTGCCCTCGGCGACGGTACGGGTGCAGCAGGTCCCCGCCAGGCTGGGCGCGGCCGTCGGCGCCTCGGCGGTGCTCAAGGTCACCGGCACCGACCTGGTGGCCCAGCTCCAGCCGTCCGACGACCAGGTCTCCCAGTTCCAGCCCGGTGGCAAGGTGACCGTCCGGCTGGCCGACAGCACCCAGGTCCCCGGTACCATCCGCACCCTGAACCTGGGCGGCTCGGGCAACCAGCAGGGCAACGGCGGTGGCGGCGACAGCGGCGGAGGAGGCGGAAGCGGTGGTGGCGGCACGAGCAAGACGACGGTGACCATCGCCCTCGACAGCCAGAAGCAGGCGGCGAAGGCAGGCCCGTCCTCGGTGACCGTGACCGTCACCGGCCAGAGCGTCGACGACGCTCTCGTCGTCCCCGTCACCGCCTTGCTCGCGCTGGACGGCGGCGGCTACGGCGTCCAGGCGGTCAGCGGCGGCCGGACCCGGCTCGTCCACGTCCAGCTCGGACTCGTCGCCAACGCCAAGGCCCAGATCACCGGCGAGATCAAGGCCGGCGACCAGGTGGTGATCCCGTCATGAGCACACTCTTCGACGCACCCGACAAGACATGTGTGCCACCGGTCCTGGAACTGCGTGGCATCGTCAAGGAATATCCCGGCAAGCATCCCGGAACGCCCCCCTTGCGCATCCTGCACGACATCGACCTGACCGTGACACCGGGCGAGCTCGTCGCCGTCGTCGGCCCGTCCGGCTCCGGCAAATCCACCCTGCTCGCCCTGCTCGGCTCCCTCGACCGGCCCACCGACGGCCAACTCCTCTTCGAGGGCGACGACCTGACCGCCCTCACGGAGCCGGAAGTGGCCGCCCTGCGCGCCCACCGCATCGGCTTCGTCTTCCAGCAGTTCTTCCTGCTGCCCGGCCTCACCACCGTCGAGAACGTCGCCACCGGCCTTCTCTACAGCGGCACCAGCCCCTCGCTGCGCCGCTCACGCGCCATCGAGGCACTGCACGAGGTCGGCCTCGGCCACCGGCTCGACCACCACCCCAGCCAGCTCTCCGGCGGCGAACAGCAGCGGGTCGCCATCGCCCGCGCCCTCGTCGGCCGCCCCGCCCTGCTGCTCGCCGACGAGCCGACCGGAGCCCTGGACACCGCCTCCGGAGCCGCCGTCGTCGATCTGCTGCGCCACTTGAACGCGGCGGGTACCACCGTGATGGTCATCACCCACGACCGTGACCTGGCCGCCTCCTTCCCCCGGCGCGTCGGCATCCAGGACGGCTGTATCGCCTTCGACGAGACCCGTACGTCTCCAGGGCGCCCGGAATCCGGCGGGAGCGACGCCCCTGACGGGGCCAACGCCCCTGAGGAGGCGTCCCGTTGAAGCGCCGTAGTACCACCACACCGCGCCCCACCCGGCTGAGCCCCGCCGACCTGCTGCGCCTGGGCCTGCTCGGCCCGCGCACCCGCCGCCTACGCTCGGTCCTGTCGGCGCTCGGCATCTCGCTCGGCATCGCCGCCGCCGTCGCGGTCACCGGGATCTCCTCCTCCAACCAGGCCCATCTCCTGGAACGCCTGGACCGGCTCGGCTCGAATGTGATCACTGTGGGCCCCGGCAAGGACACCGACCAGAGGACGGTGCCCCTGCCCCCCGAGGCCGAGAAGATGCTCGCCAACATCGCCCCCGTCCAGCAGGTCACCGCGACCGGCGACACCACCGCCCACGTCTACCGCAGCGACCTGGTGCCCACGGAGCAGAACGGCAGCATCGCCGTCGAGGCGGCCCGGCTCAACCTCCCGGACGTCCTGCACGCCCGACTGCGCTCCGGCCGCTGGCTGGACACCGCCAGTCAGCACCTCCCGGTCACCGTGCTCGGCGATCAGGCCGCCGACCGCCTCGGCATCAGCACACCCGGCCGGAAGGTCTGGCTCGGCGGCCAGTGGTACGCCGTCATCGGCATCCTGGAACCCAACGAACTCATCCCCGACCTGGACACCTCCGCCTTCGTCGGCTGGCCTCAGGCCACCGCTCACCTGGGTGCCGACGGAACCGCCTCCGCCGTATACGTACAAGCCAACCCGGAACGGGTCGGCGCCGTGCAGTCCGTGGCCGGAGCCACCGCCAACCCCGCCCACCCCACCGACGTCGCCGTCACCCGCCCCTCCGACCTCCTCAAGGCCCGCACCGAGACCCAGGACACCATGACCGGCCTGGTCCTCACACTCGCCGCGGTCGCCCTCCTCGTCGGCGGCGTCGGCATCGCCAACACCATGGTCGTCGGCGTCATGGAACGCCGCGGCGAGATCGGCCTGCGCCGGGCCCTGGGCGCCCGCAGCGGACAGGTCGCCACCCAGTTCCTCATCGAGGCCGTCCTGCTGGGACTCGGCGGAGGACTCGCCGGAGCCGCCGGCGGCGCCCTCACGGTGTACACCTACGCCGCTGCCCAGAGCTGGCCCGCGAGCGTCCCTCTCTACACCCTCGCCGCAGGCCCTCTCACCGCCGTGCTCGTCGCCACCGCCGCAGGCATCTACCCCGCCCTGCGCGCCGCCCACATGCCCCCCACCACCGCCCTGCGCGGAGCATGAGACCGCCGCGGACATGTGCGGAGTGTGAGTCCGGCGAGGGCAAGGCCGTCGGGACGACCACTGAGGCGCGGCCACCACCGCCCACGCCGGACCGATACCGGCCGCCAGGACATCAATGGCGGTGCCGCCCGCACACCGAGGCACATGATGACAACCATCGGCCTACCAGACCCTGATTTCTGACGGGCTTGTCAACTGAAGAGGACTGTCCCGGCCAGCGCCTCGTGGATAGCTTGCCCAGGTGAATGCCCCAGCCCGAAAAGACCATCGACCAGTGCTGTCCGCAGAGGGAATAGACCGATATTTCGTCTCTCCTGAGGGGACGGTCCTCCAGGCTCTGGACCACGTGTCGCTGTCGGTGGCAGACGGAGAATTCGTCTGTGTCGTCGGGCCCTCCGGATGCGGAAAGTCGACGTTGCTGCGCGTCCTCGGCGGCCTCGACACACCATCCGCCGGGGAAGTGCGGCCGGGACCCGGGCTGTCGTCCGTACCGCCGGCCGCCTTCGTCTTCCAGGACTGCGGCGTACTGCCATGGCTCACGGTGCGGGCGAACGCGGCCTTCGGACTACGCATGTCAGGCATGGGCAAGAAACCGTCCAACGCGGTGGCGGACCACTGGCTGGCCCGCGTGGGCCTGTCGGAATTCGCCGACGGCTACCCCGACCGCCTCTCGGGCGGGATGCGGCAGCGACTCGCCCTGGCCCGGGCGTTCGCGTCCGGCCGCCCGGCGCTGCTGATGGACGAACCGTTCGGCGCGCTGGACCCGCAGAACCGGCTCCTGATGCAGGAACACCTGCTGCGGCTGTGGGAAGAGGAGCACAAGACGGTCGTCCTGGTGACGCACTCGATCGACGAGGCACTGCTGCTGGGCGACCGGGTGCTGGTGATGTCCGACCGCCCCGGACGGATCACGGACACCTTCACCGTTCCGTTCCTCCGCCCGCGTGCCTCCGCTCTCCAGGACACGACGGCCTTCGCCCGTCTGCGCGCCCGGGTGCGCCAGGCATTGCGAGCGCACCACCCCGGCGAGCTCACCACCGGGGGAGAGCGATGAGCACCGTGGTTCGGACCACCCGCGAGCAAGCCGTGCGCTCCGCCGTCGTCCAGGCACGCAAGGACGCCGTCCGGTACGCGGTACCGGCCGTCACGCTGCCACTGCTGCTGCTCGCCGGATGGGAGGCCGCTGCCCGCACGGGCCTGATCGACGCGCTGCTCTTCCCGCCGCCCACCCGCATCGTCGGACGACTGACCTCGATGGCGGCCGACGGCGAACTGGGCGAGCACGTGACGGCCACCCTGGGCCGACTGGTACCCGGCTACCTCCTCGGCGCACTGGCCGGGTCCGTGGCCGGGTTCGCCATGGGAATCTCGCGGACCGTCCGCGCCGCACTCGGACCGCTCTTCGCCGCCCTCTACTGCGTACCGAAGACCGCCACCCTGCCGTTGCTGCTGCTCGTCTTCGGGCTCACGGAAACACCCAAGGTGCTCTCCGTCGCCATCACGGTGTTCTTCGTGATGCAGATCAACACCCTGGCCGGAGTACGGCAGATCGATCCGCGCATGCTGGAGACCGCCCGCTCCTACGGGGCATCGGGGCCGCGACTGCTCCGGTACGTCCTGCTGCCCGGGGCCCTGCCGACGATGCTGACCGGCCTGCGCACCGCGATCGGGCTGGGCTTCGTGGTCGTGGTAGCTGTGGAGATGGTGGCATCCGAAAGTGGCCTGGGCTTCCTGATCTGGAACTCCTGGACGCTGTTCCAGCCGGACCGGATGTACGTGGGCCTGCTGGCCGTCGCCCTGCTCGGGGCGGTGCTGGGCGCGGCCGTGACGCTCGCGGAGCGGTGGCTCGTACCGTGGCGGGCCACCCGGCTGCCACTGTTCGGCCGTTGGCGCGTGCTGCTGCGGGCGAGTACACCCCATTCCTGAGTTCCGCTGCCTTCGGTACCGGCGTTTCCCTCCTCCGCAAAATCCCCAAAAGCCCTCCGCAACAGCTCCGAAAGAAGGAAGACTCGCATGCGCTGTCGTCCCCTGCCCGTGCTCGCTCTGCTGGCCGGAGTCACCCTGCTCGCCACAGCCTGCGGGGAAGGAGGCAGCAGTTCGGACAAGAAGTCCGACAAGGCGGCCGGAACCACCACCGTGACGGTGGCTCAAGTGCCCTCCACGCTCTTCGCACCCCTGTACCTCGCCGATGCCAAGGGCTACTTCAAGGCAGAGGGCCTGAACGTCAAGCTGCAGAAGGTGCAGGCCGGACAGGACGCCGTGCCGCTGGCCGGGACAGGGAAAGTGGACGCGGTCGTCGCCGGTTTCTCCGCCGGGCTGTTCAACGGGATCGACCAGGGACTGAAGGTGAAGGTCGTCGCCTCCATGGGCGCCTCGACCGGAAAACAGCCCTCGCCCACGGCCCTGGAGGTCGCGAAGCGGCTGCTCGACTCCAAGGACGTCGACAAGCCCGCCGACCTCCGCGGCCACAAGATCGCGGTGGCCGGAGGCCCCGGAGCGGCGGGCGGCTACCAGCTGGCCGCCACTTTGCGCGCGTCAGGCCTGGCTCTCAAGGACGTGACGATCGTCAACGTACCGATCCCCGACATGAGCAGCGCGCTTGCCAACGGCAGCGTCGACGCGGCCCTGGCGCCCGCGCCGTTCACCACGGCCATGGAGGAGCACAGCGTGGCCAAGCCGCTGGCCGTCCCCCCACGCGGCACCACCGCCACCGGCGTCGTCTTCGGCACCGCCTTCGCCGGCAAGCCCGCGGCGGACAAGTTCCTGACCGCGCTGCGCAAGGGCGCCGCCGACCTGCAAGGCCAGGGCGCCACGTCCACCGAGAACCTGACCATCCTGGCGAAGGCCACAGGCCAGAAACTCGACGTGCTGCGCAAGACCCCGCCGTACCAGTGGGACCCGCGGCTGGCTCCTGACCAGGCCCAGCTGGCGGCACAGCAGCAGGCGTACCGCGACGCGGGCCTGCTGAAGGGCAAGGCGTCGTAAGTCGTAACAGGAGTGGGCACTGCGGCCGGGCACGGATGCGGCCGACGCGCTTGCGATGGCCGACCGGGCAGACCGTCGGTCAGGTCCGCCGAGACCCCGGACAGGCGACGGGTAGCGGCTGGAGCCTGATACCCGGTCGGCAAGATGAGTGAGCCTTCGCGGGCTGAGTAGCCGGAGACCCGCTCAGGGCAGGAAATACGCCCGAGGCGCCGTTCCGGTCAGAAGCGTACAGAGCCCAAGCCGGTTGCGTTGCCCACCGTATTCCGCCCTCGCCGATCCCGGGTGAGCACAGAGGCGGTTTTCGGCAACCGCGCAGGGCGGCAGGTCGGTCGTCGCGATGAGAGGAAACCCGGCCTTGTGGGAAGACACGGCCAACGATCCGAAGACCTCAAGCGCAGCGTCTGAGGGCACACCGGTGTCTGTCTCGTTCGTAAGCGCCGCCCTCTCATCGCGGCTGATCGCAGGTCACACCAGAAGGCGACGACGAGGCTCCCGGGCGACACGCCCGTCGCTGGGGAGTCCGGAAGACGCACTGACCTTGGTGGTTCCCTGGGCGCTCAAGAAGGTCCGGCACGGTCCGGAGACGGCGCTCGGGAATCCGGACGGGAGAGCGGGGAGAGATGGGCGTTACGGAGATCGGCCCACGCAAGGCGGGCGAGAGGCTGATGTACAACCGCGCGGTCCGGGTCGACGATCCGCGAAGCTGGCTCTTCGTTTCCGGGCATGAAGCTCGCGACGACGACGGCACGATCGCTTGCAAGGGGGACATGGCGGGTCAGATCAGGCTCGCCATGCGACGGCTCGGGCAGACCGTCGCCGAAGGCGGGATGACCATGTCGGACGTCGTGCAGGTGCGCATCGTCACCACCGACCTGGCCGAATGCAAGGCCCAGTACGGAGTTCTCATGGACGAACTCGCCGCGGTCGACTGCCGACCGGCCAGCCTGCTGGCCGAGGTCAGTGCCCTGTCCGACCCCGACATGCTCATCGAGATCGAGGCCGTCGCGGTGCGCTGAGTCGGAAAGCCCTCATCCCACCCGCGGCACCGCTGGCTGATCGTCATCACGGAATGTGCTCCGAGCCACCCCGGAGCCGTCTGCGAGCGCCGGTACCGGCAGCCACAGATGGGGACGTCGTACGGGAGAACATAGAGAATCAGCAAGCGACTTGTGCCTGCCTTGGCGGACGACCCGGAGGTGCCGGGTGGACCGTCAACCTCCGGTGACGGCACTGTCATGCTTCGGTCCTCCGGCGCCATGGGATTCGGTGCGAGTGTTCTACCCGGTGGTGGTGCGCATGGGCGCCCGCGTAGCGCTGGCGATGCGTTCGTCGGCTGCCGGGCGTCCACCGGCGCGGACGGCCTGGCCCGTACGCCTGTATGGATGGCCTCCGTACAAGGCGGGCGCCGTCACCTATGGCCGGTGCCAGGCGGCACAGCTTTCCGGCCCACTCGGCGATGCCTGGTTCAAGGAGTTGCTTGTGCCAAGCCGGCCTCACAGAGGGCACAGGTGAGAAAGGCAGAACCGCACATGACGCACGAGCCACTGTCACGGTCGAAGAAGTCACCCGTTGCGTCCCGGTCGGCTGTCGTATGGCCGAATGCCACGCGGCCAGCCGCCGCACCGGCGTTTCCCGTTCCCGCCCAAGAGGCTCGTTCCTCACTCCAAGGCGGCAGGCCCGCGGCAGGACTCGTGCCTTTTCAGACGGTGACCTCCCTGGCGCAGAACCGCTCCACACGGGAATGCGCCCAGCCCCCTGCACTCTCCGTGGCGGGCCTCCAAGACCGTAGAGTTCTTCGCCGGGTTGCCGAGGAACAGTGGGGTACTGAACAGGTCCATATGGACGCCCGCGCCTGCGGTCTGATGCTGGCCCTCGGCTCGCAGCTTCTCGCCGGTATCCTGCCCGAGGCACAGTTGCGGCAAGGTCGGCTACTGGACGTGGCCGCTCAATGGGAGGATCTCGATGCCTTCCGGGCCGCCGCCGAGGCCTACGCCGAGGAGCTCCGCCAGAAAGCCGCCCAGCGGGCCGCCGCGAAAACCCTCCTCGAACGCTTCCCGCACCTGACGCATACCAGCAGCACTCGCAGACGCCGCGTCCTCCGCAAACGCGAGGTGAGTCAGGACCTCCACCATGCGCACAACCTCGAGACCGCAGCCGCACGCACCCGCCTCTTCAGCCCTGACGAGAAGGCGTACCTGAAGGCGAAACCGGTCACCGACACCGCTGGGGACGCCGACGGCGGCATCCCCGATCTCGGGCGCTTCGAGCCCGAGGCAGTTGCGGAGGCCCACCGGCTGCTCAAAGCAGCCCCGGGGACGACGGAAATCGTCTTGCGCGATCCGCTGCGCCCCGCTGACAGCACGGAGCGCGCCAGAAAGGTCACGGCGGTCACCAACGCAGTCGAGGCGTGGCTGATCAAGGACAAGGCGGACAAGGTGCAGGCGCTGGAAGAAGCCCGGCAAGCCCGCCTGCGCGAGGCCGAGGCTGAACGGCAGGCCGCAGCCGCCGCCTTTGAAGCCGGGCTGTGGGGCCTGGAGGAACGTGAGCTGACCGGACTGCTGAGCAGCCTGGTCTCTGACCCGGCACCGCAGGCACAGGCCGACCAGCGGCGCGCCGCGGTCGCCGAGCACCTGGAGGTGGTACAGGCGGCCCAGGTCGGCGGCGCCGAAGCGTATCTGTCTGCCATACGCCGGGAAGAAGCGGAGACCGAGCGGGCCAAGCAGAAGGGCCTCACGGGCCTGTTCCGGGCGGGACGCACGTACGGAAGGAAGGGCACCACTCGCATCGCGGCTGCCGAGGAGCTGATTGCCCGACGCGGTGGAGACGTCGAGCGCATGGGCCGGCTGATGGTGATCCGTGGCGAGATGCAGCCGGCGTACGGGTCCGGAGGCAGGCCGGTCGGGCTGCGGAATTTTCTGGAGTCCAAGTGCACAGGGGCAGAGGTCGGACCGGGCCGGGAGGCGCTCGCCGTTGTGATCCGCCGCATCGACGAGGCTCCTGCCGTCCAGGAGATGCTCAAGGCAGTGCGGGAGCACGGCCCCGACTACCTCGAAGGGCGCAGGCAGGCCATGGTGCGCACCCTGGAGATGTATCGCCGCCGTGTCGAGACCCTGTTGCGGGACCAGGAGTTCCTGCGGACCGAAGAAGGACGAGCCGCACTCACCCAGGCCAAGGAAAAAGTCGCGGAGTGCGTAGGCGTCATTGAGCAGTACTTCCGATGGAACGGCCTGCAGCACTCAGCCGAGTACGCCGGCCGTGTCGAGCGCGCGGCAGCTCCCCACGCGGCCCGGCAGCTCGCAGCCCGCCAGGCGGAGGCCGACAAGGAGTTCCGGGCCGACATGGGTGGGATCGTCAAGGAGAACCACGTCACCGTTTTCGTCGCGGCCGTGCGCGCCGATCTGGTCAAGGGAACCACCAGCCGTCTGGACGCGGAGCGTACCGAGGACCTCCGCACGATGCTGGCCCTGCTGCCCACATTCACGGCAGCGGCGGAGAAACACGCCGCATGGTCGGAGGTCTACCGCGGTTGCGCGGAGGCGGGCCGCCTGGTGGAACGCGAAGTCACGCGCGAACTCGCCGCCCGGGACCGAGCCGAGCACGACTGGCAGCTCTACCAGGACGAACAAACAGAACGGATGCAGCAGCTGTTCCCACGCTGCGCTCCCCGTCCCGCCGACGGCAAGTAACCACGTGACCTCCACAGACCTGCCATGGAACACAGCCCCTGTGAGACGGTCAGCGCACGATGCCTCAGCACACCCGCGGTGAGGTCCAAGGGCCTCCAAGCTTCGGGTGATCGAGGAATCGGTCTACAGGAATTCCCGCGAAGGCACCACTGACCGATGGGATCAGGTCTGCTGGATCACTCCTTTGCTCCAGCAGCGCATGGCGTTCCGCCGGGCGCGCGGCAACGCCGCCACTATGTGTGGTGTGGCGATGCGCCAGCTGGTGGCGACCGTCTTGGCATACGGGGCCGTCTCCAGCGCGGCTGGTACCGCTATCTTCCTCGTGGCCCAGCCGACAACCTCGCCCAGTGCCCGCGGGCGCCGCTCGCGCATGGAGCCCGGCAAGCGCCCGCCTTCAGTAGACACCTGCATATCACCGGCGTCTTGTACGGCCTGCAGCAGCCGGTCGACGGAGGCCGTGTCGACGTTCTGTGTATATGTGTCGTAGCGGACCGGCAGGCGATTGATCGCCTCTTGGGCGGCGCGCAGCGGTGACTTGCCGACGGGGGTCGGCTTTGCTGCGGTGGCGTAGTAGTGCGCCATGCGCCCGGCGTTGGCGAGCCGGTACATGCTCTTCGCCGGATTCACCACCACACCCGGCACGATTCCGCCCGCCAGAGTGTTCACGGCTGCTTTGGCGGGTGCGAAGAGGTGGTCCAGATACATCACGGCCTCCCAGCCCCGCTCCCACGAGTCTTTCAACCTTGAGAACGTCTGCGGCGTGCCTACCTTGCCTTTCAGCCACGCCGAGTATGGGCTGTCGACGAGGTTCTTGTCCGCCAGCAGTTCCTTCGGCTCGACGAGCAGGGCGCGCTGTGAATAGTCCCGCTGGCCGGACTGCTCATGACTCTTGCGCGGCTTGTAGCCGAGCTCCCGGGCGACCGCCGTCTCGTTGAACCGCCACACCGTGTTACGGGTCACCGCGGCGTCGTCGTACGCCTGTGCCAGATCGGCCGCCCCGGCGGGCAGTGTGTCGCGGTAGGCGCGGGCGGTTCGCGAGGCCGCCGCGAAGGCCGGCAGCTGGATGAAATCGCCCGCGTGAAGGAAAGAGACACCCGCAGCCCCCAGTACCGCGTGCCGCAGCGCTGCCTTGTCGCCGAGGGCGATGGCGGCGCTGCGCGTGGTCGCGTAGGTGCCGAAGGCGCCTGGGGTCAAGGTCCGTGGCACGACAACGGGGGAGGTGTCGTATGCCCCCGCCAGCATGTGTGTGGCATGGCACAGCAGGCTCGCCAGCATTACTACCGGGCTCCACAGGAAGGAGTCCGTCACACCGCCCAGCTGCAGGACGGTGGCGTACGGCAGGCCGACGACGGCGCAGCTGCCGCGGCCGTCTTGCGCGGCGTCCACGTCCAGCGGTGTCACGGTCATCGCGCGCAGGTCGCGGCCCACGTTGGCGATCAGCACCCGGATGTCCGCGGCGGGCCTGGGCGAGCTGCCGGATGGGTCAAGCTCCTGGAACCCGCCGTCGTCGGCCCGCCCGGTCACCTGCGTGGTGAAAGGCACCTTCGGTTTGAGCGCTGCCGGTACTGGCAGCAGTTTCGGTACCGCGGCCGTGAGTGCTCTGCCGCTGGGTGCCTGCTCCAGCTGATCCAGCAGTTGTCCGGCGTATCCGGTGAAGGACAGTCCGCCAGCAGGCCTGCGCTCTTTGTCCCGTCGTCGTGCCCTGCGCAGGGCCTCGGCGGTCGGCAGCACACTCTGACTCAAGGCCCTGGTGGTCAGCCAGGTGTCCGGCTTGCCGTCGTGCCGACGCTGCCAGTACCGCTGCGCCCCACTGCCTGTCACCGACTCCAACGGCTCTTCGGTACAGGCGATTCCTGGCGCCAGCATGACCGCGTCGACAAAGTAAGGCTCGGGGGCGCCGCTGCCCTGCCGCCTGTGCCCCAGATACAGCCGCCGTCGCTGCCGCGGGGCGTCGTCACCGGTCGGGGGCCATGAACATTCGGGGGACAAGGGCGTATGCCTGACCTCACGTGAGTCCCAACGGTCTTCGCTGCCAGTGAGCACGACGATCTCAGTGAACAGGGCGTCGCCGGAGGGCTGAACGATGACACTTACCGGGTTCAGGTTGACTGGTTACCTTTCGGACTGGAACCGGACAGGGGCTGTCCGTCAGCCTTTACGTGACCCCGTCGGCGGAGACCCCGGGGCAGATACGACAGCCCAGGGAGTGGTTGGGTGTCCACAGCAAGTGAACTGATATCTCGTCGAGTTGCTCAAACGGATCGCAGCCCTTTGACCGTCGAGCCCGCGCCGTCGCGGCTACGACGTCAGGGCGCGATGCGGCGTGCCCGGCGTCACGGTCAGGACGGGAGCGCTGCTGCCAGCTCTGGCTGGCCACGTCCGGCGGGTCGGAGCGGGGCGCGCGTTGGTGCCTTCGACTACCTGCACCGTACGAATATGAACAATCTGCGGGAAGATCTGGCCTCGGGTGACGAGGCGGACAGGTCGAACGCCGAACGGGTGTGGGAATCGCTGGAGACGATCGCGCACTCCGGTCATGAGGCCACTCTGTGGGCGTACAACCCGCAGGCGTTCTCCCACTTTGGGCGGGCGGCTGTGGCTGTTGGTGACCTGGAGACGGCGGACTTCGTCGCGGTTGTCGTCCCCGGCATGACCTACTCGGTCAAGAAGCTCCCCAAAGTCGCGAAAGCCGCCCGCAATCTCCACCAGGAGTGCCTGCGCAACCACCCCGGCGCCCGCGTCGCCGTGCTGGCCTGGATGGGCTACCACGCCCCCGCGGGCAAGGACTCGGCCAAGGTCGCCACCTGGACACTGGCCCAGGCAGGAGCCAGACAACTACGGCGTGACGTGGGGGAACTGCGCAGAGGCTGGCGGGAAAGCCCCACCCGGCACCGGCAGGGATTGCCTGCGGAGCCCCGGTTGACCCTCAGCGGGCACAGCTACGGAAGCGCCACCACGGGCCTCGCGGCCTCCTTGGAGCAGGGCGGTCTCGCCGACGCCGTCATCCTGCTGGGCAGCCCCGGGGCCAGCGTCCGGCACGCCGAAGCCCTCAACATCGGCTCCTCGAACGTGTTCGTCGGAGCCTCCAACCGGGACCCGGTGACCTACATCCAGGCATTCGGCACCGACCCGGCACACCGTTCCTTTGGCGGTATCCGCTTCCGGGCTGACCACAAGATCGCACCCGGCCAGAACATGATGGCGGAACACCAGCACTACTACGACACCGACAGCGAATCCCTGCAGAACATCTCCCGCGTCGTGATGGGCAGGACACACGACGTGGCCCGACAGAACGGACGAACACACCTGGAACTTAGCCTGTCCCCCTGGGCCTCCAAACGCGTACGCCCGGCCGCGTGAGGACGCCCCTGACCCTACGTTCGGGGGAGGAGGGGTTGGTACCCGAAAACAGCATTGCTGCCTTGTGTTGTCAACTCAATTGAATATCTGGAGCAACTCGACAGAGGGGTTTGAAATGTTTGAACCGAAGAAGCTGGCGGCATCGCCCTTTGCGCGCGGGAGCGCTCGGCAGGGGCGCCAGCCTGTGCGTCGTTTTGCGGCACCGGACACGCTCAAGTGCCAACTTGCGGCGTGGGCTAACGCACAGAAGCCTCGCGGACTGAAGGATGCGGTATGGGGTAATGTGTCTGAATTCTTGATGATTCTCCAACAAGAGGTAGAGTGTCACGAGAAGGCTAAAATGCAGATCTCGGTCAATATCTCTGATTATGAGTGGGGGCACTGCGCGATCAGTGTTATTGGCAAGGATGGCCGTGAGCTCATTACCCTCGGGTATCACGGAACCGGGGGACTGTATCGGGAGAACACTGCCCAGCGACCAAAGGAATAGGGCGGCAGGTACGAGCCAAATTCTTCACGGGAATTCATGATTTTTCCACCGCGGGTGCCGAAACTCGTCGAACACATCTACAAGTCTGTCGTGGGAAAAGAGTACTCACTGCGGAAGTTTAATTGTGCCGATTTTGCCGCTGGAGCGCACCGGGAAGCTACGGGGCTGCGTCCTCCAGGAGACTGCAGAAACTCCACACTGAGGGATTGGGTGCCGAGCACTCCGGCACGCCTCAACTGGTCAATCAGGAGAAGAAACGGCCTGGCTGGCTAAAGCGTGTTCCGCAACCCGGTGAGCGTGCATCTTTCCTGTATGGCTGGGGTGTTGCGGGCCGAGCGGGTGTGGGTGGTGAAGTTCCCCCGCGATTTCGGACACTCGATGTTTACGCTGCGAGGGTGTGACCTTGTTCGTGGCGCTGCCGTGCTTCGAGCGGGGTGACATAGCCCCACTGTGGGTGCTTGCGCAGACGCCGACGGTTGTAGAAGGTCTCGATGAAAGTGAAAATCTCGGCTCTCGCGGTGGCCCGGTCGGGCCAGAAGCGGGTGCCGATCTCTTCTTTCAGTACGGCGAAGAAGCTCTCCGCCGCGGCGTTATCGTAACAGGAACCGGTTCTCCCCATGCTTTGCCTCAGCTGCAACTCGCGTATTTTGCGGCGGAGTTCGCTGGAGGTGTATTCGCTGCCGCGATCCGAATGCGCGATGCACCCGGGCTTCAGCCGGCCGCGTCCGACGGCCATCTTCAGCGCGTCGGCCACGAGAGTGGCGCGGTGGTGATCGGCCATCGAGTAGCCGGTCACCTCGCGGGTGGCCAGGTCCAGCCAGGTCGCCAGATATAGCCAGCCCTCCGCGGTCGCGATATATGTGATGTCGCCGACGGGTTTTTCCCCGGGTGTGCCGGCGGTGAAGTCGCGGCCGACGAGATCCGGAGCGGGCACGGCCTTCTTCTCCCGCCGGGTCAGGCCACGGCGCTTGCGACGGGTACTGACTTCGGCTCGTCAGGGTGGCATTGGGGTGTCGAGGGCGAGGCCGGTTCCGGCGATGAAGCCGTTGAGGGTGCCGGGCCGGTACTGGAGGCGTTTGAGCCGGTTGCGGACGAGCGCCTCCAGACGGTCGAGGGCGACGACGGCGAGGTTGGCCAGACTGCGTTTGACGTGCGCCCATACCCACTCGACCGGGTTCAGGTCGGGTGAGTAGGCGGGCAGCAGGAACACCGTCAGCCACTCCCGTTCGTCGATCAACTTCCGTATCCTGCGGGAGACATGGGTGTTCAGCCGGTCCCAGACCACCACGATCGGCGCCTTGACGAGCTGGTGGGCGCCGTCGATCAGTGCGATGAAGTCGCGCTCGCCCATGCTGCGGCGCTTGCCTTTGCCCGCCGGGTGGGAGATCAACCGGTGGCACAGCCGGGTGCGCGAGCCGGGCCGCATGGCAATCAGTCCGGCCACCGACAGGCGTCCCGAGCGGCGTCCGCTGACCGTCAGTGAGTGTTTTTGAACGCTGGCTGTGAGGCGCGTACGGCTGGATGATCTGGAGGGTGGGGGCTGGTGGGACGGTCCGGCGGTATTGTCGGGAGTGCGGTGATCCGTTGCCGGTGACGATGGCGGCGGAGGCGGTGTTCTGTTCGTCAGCGTGCAGGTCGCGGCGGTGGCGGAGGCTTCGGCGGACCCGCGAGCGGGTGATCGCGATGAAGGTCGGCGAGTCGGCGGAGTGCCCGGTGTGCGGCCGGTGCTGGACCGTAGGCGTCGAGCGGAGCCGGTCGGCCGTGTACTGCTCGCCGCGGTGCCGGGTGAGGGCCTGCCGTGCGCGGCAGGCGTCGCGGAACAGCGTTACGGAAACGCTATAGGCGAACCCCGTGTTGGCCCCTGCTGTCTCACCCGTTTTGCACGGGCTTGGCGGGCGCCGGTGGAGTGCTTCGAGCGCGGGTGTTTGCACCTCTGGCTCGCGATGACGCGTGCGCGCACTCTGGCCGGGAACCGGTGCCGGGTAATCCGATTGTCTCACCATGGCCGGTGGTGGGCCCGGGCGCCGGGGCGAGGTGGTGGTCCCCGTGTCGGAGCGGATCGGGAACGTCACACTGGAGCGTTTCGAGCAGTTGGTTACCGAGGCGAAAGAGCTGGTCAGGCAGGTCACCCGGGCTCAGTTCCGGCTCGGCGACATCGCGTTGGAGATCGAGCCGATGCGGTCGGTGGGCGGTTCGATGCCCAACGGGGTGGACGACCTGTTCACCGTCGAGGAATCGCTTCAGTGGTTCGCGGATGAGGTGGGAGCCTCCCGGTCCACGGTCGAGGACTGGCGGTGGACGGCCAGCCGCTGGCCTGCTGGAAGGCGCCGGGAGGATGTGTCCTTCACCGTTCACCGTGTCCTGGCCTCGATCCAGGACGACGGCGAGCGGTGGGCGTCGATCGACGACGTGCCGTTCAACCAGCGCACCGGTCGGCGCCAGTGGACGCCGGATGCGGCGAAGCGGCTGGTGGGGCAGCGGGTGGACCGGCCGGTGACGGTCGAGGAGAAGGTCGCTGCCGTGACCGACCTGACGAAGGACGAGGAGGTTGCCACACAGGTGGCTGCTGACTTGCTGCGGCGGCCGACGGTGGCCGGGCAGGTCGCCCCGGACCAGAAACTGCGGGTGGTGGCCGAGCTGACCCGGGACGAGACAGTCGCCCAGGAGGTGACACGGGACCTGTTGCGGCGTCCGTCGGTGGCCCGGGAGGCGATGCGGGACGACACCGCCAGGATGGTCGTCAACCGCGCCCAGTTCGACAACTCCGAGCAGGCCCGGGAGCGGATCCGCGAGCGCGTCCAGGCTGTCCGCAAGATCGAGCACACCATCGAGTACCTGGACCTGGTCGGGTCGTGCCACCAGTTCGTGGCCACCCTGGGCCGGCTCGTCCCCCGGCTGCGGGGCCAGGAGTTCACCGACGACGAGCGCGATCACGTGCGCCGCGGCATCACGAAGGTCCGTACGGCGGCGGACTGGCTGGAGGCGGCGATGGACCGGGGAACCTTCACCCTGGACGAGCAGTTGGTCCAGCTCCTCAAGGGCGAGTAGCCGTGGCCGGCCTGGCCCGGCCTGTCGCCGAGCACTACGGCGACCTGGTCCGGGCAGCCCTGCTGGAAGCCCGTCCTGTAGGACTCCACTCTCGCCAGCTGGTCGCCGCCACTTGCCTGACGCCGTCGAGGGTCGCGCGCGGCATCGAGCACCTGCGTGACGTCGGTGCGGCCGAGCACCTGACTCCGATCATCTGGTGCCGCAAGGACGGCTACATGTTCTCGGATGAGCCCGCGGACTGGATCGAGTACGAGAAGAAGCAGTTCCGCATGCTCCTCGGCCGACTGCCCCGGGTGATCACGGGGACGCTCGACCCACACCTGTCCCGCTGCCCCGAGGACGAATGGGCCCGCCTGGCCGTCGCCCAGCTCACCGGGGTTCGCGCGACCCTCGCCCAGCTCGCGAAGTAGCGCTGGCCATCCTTGTCGGCCCCCTGACCCGGTAAGTCCTGCCATGCCGAAGTCTGCCCGCCGTCGTTGCTACCCATCCGACACCACGGTTGCCGAGTGGGCCCTTCTCGAACCGCTCCTGCCCGTCCCGGCCTGCCAGACCAAGACCGGCGGGCACCCCGAGAAGTTGCCCCGGCGCCAGATCGTCGATGCCATCCGCTATACCGTCGACAACGGCGCCAAGTGGAGGGCTCTGCCTTCCGACTTCCTATTAGTTACGTGGAATCACACGCCGCGGGATGCGGCTCGTATCCTGCGGCGTCCCCACGTACTGAGGAGATCCGTTGGGCAGCGCGGTGGTGTTGGAGGAGAAGTGGCCGGTCCTTGGCCGGCACGAGCGGGCAGTCGAGTGGCTGCGAATATGGACGGATCTGGGGCGGGCACCCCGGACGATCGATGCGTACGCGCGGGGACTGGCTGAGTACCTGCTGGTCTGCGAGCGCGATGGAATCGACCCGATCTCCGCGAAGCGTCTGCACGTGGCGGCGTTCGTGAAGGAGCTGGCAACGCGGCCGGGCCGTCGGGGAGGTAATGTCGTCGTCTTGGACTCCGGGGCCGGCTTGGCGAACGCGACGCTGCAGCAACGTCTGGTGCCGGTGCGGCTGTTCTACGACTACCTCATCGAGGAGGGTCTGCGGGAGTCCAACCCGGTCGGCCGCGGCCGCTACACCCCCGGCCGGAATTTCGGCAGGCACCAGCGAGGGCTGGTGCCTCGCCTGACGAAGCTGCCGTGGATCCCGAGCGAACAGCAATGGCTCGACCTGCTGGACGTCGCGCGTGAGGAACCCGTACGCAACCGCGTCATGCTCGCTCTCGCCTACGACGCGGCCCTGCGGCGCGAGGAACTGTGCTCGCTGCGGACTGATGACCTCGACCCTGCCCACCGGACCCTGCGGATTCGGGCCGAGACGACCAAGACCCGGCGCGAGCGCGTCGTCCCCTACTCGGCGTCGACCGGGGTTCTGCTGTCTGGCTATCTCACGCATCGGGCCACGATCAGCCGGGCCCGAGGGCCGCTGTTCTTGTCCGAGTCGCGCCGCAACTACGGCCAGCTGCTGACCCTTTGGACCTGGTCGAAGGTGATTCGGCGCGTTGGTCTCGCCGCCGATCTGCCGCGCTTCTCGACGCACACCACACGCCACCTGTGCTTGACGGACCTGGCCAGGATGGGCTGGGAACTGCACGCCATCGCCTCTTTTGCCGGACACCGCAGCACCGAGTCGACACTGACCTACATCCACCTCTCCGGCCGCGACCTGGCCGAGAAGCTGAACCGGGGCATGCAGCAGATTCACTCCTGGCGCGTGGACATGCTCACCCGCGCCGCCCATACCGCGGCGGTTGCCGAGTGACTCCACAACCGAGTACGGCAGCCACACGGCCGACAAGCACTCCTACCTGGTCAGCAGCCGTCGACCTTGCCCACTATGACCGTCGCGGCCTGCTCACCGAGGCTGAGGCGGAAGCACTGCGGACACTCAACATCGATCAGCTCCGGCGCGACGGCCTCAGGCTCGACTCGGTGCCGCTTCGGCCTGCGGCCCGGCTGGTGAGACCGTTGGCAGACACTCTCACCGGTCTGCACTGGCCGCCTAACGACCGTCACCAGCGGCGGTTCGCGCGCGACACGGCCGGGCTGGTGCTGATCCGCTGCGGCGAGCTCCGCCGAGCCTTCTGGGGCTGGTCAGCGGACGACTGGGTCGACCTGATCAACGCCAGCGGCGCCGACTTCCGGCGCTCATGGGGCGGCCAGATCGGCCCCAACGCCCGGCCCTTCGTGCTCATCTACGCCTACCTGCTCGGCGAGTTCACCGCCTTCGACCTGCTCGGTCGTTTCATGCGGCCGACCCTGGCCCGTCGGGTCTTCGGCGCCGATCTCGTCGACGATGCCGTCCAGCGGATATGCAAGGTGCTGGCCGACTGGGGCTATCGCCGTGACGCCGACAAGCTGGCTGCGGTGATCTGCCAGATGCTGCTGCTGAACCGCAGTCCGCTGCTGAAGGATCTGTCCACCGAGGCCCTGGCCGCACTGCGTCTTCACCCGACGATGAGTGGGCAGTGGGGCAAGGACTTCTACGGCCTCCACCGGGCGGTCGCGGCACTGGGCCACGCGGACCCGCCGCCGTCGGGACATGAGGCCGGGCCTGCCGCAATGGAGGGAGTTCCAGCCCCGTGGGCTGCGTCGGTTGAGCACTGGTACGCGACATCGACGCTGACTCCGAAGATCCGCCAAAGCTACCGCAGCGTGCTCGCGAAGATCGGCCGCTGGTTGGCCTCCGAGCACCCCGAGATCACCGAGCCCGGCCAGTGGACCCGTCAGACGTGCGCGTCCTGGGTCGCGGCCGTGGACCGGATGGCCGTCGGCGACTTCTCCCAGTGGACTCACGGCATGCGCTCGCAGGACCGTCTGGGGAAGCCGCTCACGCCGCAGACGAAGTCCGGCTATCTCAAAGTGCCCCGCACGTTCTTCCGTGACCTGCACGAATGGGAACTGATCCCGCGAAGGTTCGACCCGGCTCATGCCCTGAGAACCCCTCGAAGCGTTCGCGCGCTGATGGGGCCGGACCCACGGGTGATCGCCGATGACATCTGGGCCAAGCTTCTGTGGGCGGGCCTGAACGTCGAGCCCGGCGACCTTCCGACCGCGGACGGTCGCACCTATCCGGTCGAGTTGATCCGGGCCATCACGCTGACCTGGCTGTTCGCCGGTCAACGCAGTGACGAGATCGCCCGGTTGAGGGTGGGCTGCATCCGCTGGCAGCACGACGGCCTTCCCATTCCCGGTGATTCCGGCGAGGTCCTCGCCCGCGACGCCGTCTGCCTGCTGGACGTGCCGACCCACAAGACCGGCACCGCGTTCACCAAGCCCGTCGACCCACTCCTGGGCCAGGCCATCGAGGCATGGCAGGCCGTCAGGCCGACCCAGCCACCGATGCTCGACCGCAAGACCAACGAGGACGCCGACTTCCTGTTCGCCCACCGCGCCCGCCGGGTCGCCAAGCACTACATCAACACGGCGATCATCCCGATGCTCTGCCGCAAGGCCGGCGTCCCCACCGCCGACGTCCGCGGCAACATCACCAGCCACCGGGCCCGGTCCACCATCGCCAGCCAGCTCTACAACGCAAAGGAGCCGATGACGCTCTTCGAGCTGCAGGAATGGCTGGGGCACCGGACCCCCGAGGCGACCTCGCACTACGCCAAGATCACCCCGAACACGCTGGCCAGGGCCTACAACGACGCTGGCTACTTCGCGAGGAACGTGCGCACCATCGAAGTCCTCGTCGACCGCGACGCGGTCGCCTCCGGCGCCGCCGCCAGCGGCGAGCCCTGGCAGTACTTCGACCTCGGCCACGGCTGGTGCACCTACACCTTCTTCGAGCAGTGCCAGCACCGCATGGCCTGCGCACGCTGCGACTTCTACACCTCGAAGGACTCAAGCAAGGGCCAGCTGCTGGAAGCGAAGGAGAACTTGCAGAAGATGCTGGCCAGCATCCCGCTGACGGACGACGAACGCGCCGCGGTCGACGACGGACAAGCCGCCCTGGAGCAACTCCTGGATCGGCTCACCGACGTCCCCACCCCCGCCGGGCCGACACCTCGCCAGATCGGTGTTCCCGCGACTGCAACATTGCTGCCGATCGTCGACGTCCGGCAGGGCAAGACGGGAGGTTCTTGACAAATCTGATTCCACAGAACGCCGTGGGAAACGGTTTACGGGTTTTTCTGGCGATGGAACCGCCGCGGAGTGTTTACCCACATCCGTGACCAGCTCCGCCGTCGTCTCCGTACTGGCCTGGGGCGATGCCCCTATCCGGTCACGCTGATCGTCGATTCACAATCGGTCAAAGGCGCATCCACGGTGAGCAAAGCGACCCGGGGATTCGATCCCGCAAATTATCTGGGGTCATCAGTTATGCCGGGTCCAGTGCATCCGCGCTGGATGAGGGCAGGGTGGCAGCGGCGGAGGCCGTGATATCTGCAGG
>NZ_JBSFWT010000096.1:0-25890 GCF_053594975.1 Streptomyces sp. NPDC002537 | reverse complement strand
CCCAGACCCCCCTCGACCCCGACTCCCACACCTTCCTCACCCACACCCTCCACCACACCTACGGCATCACCCCCACCCTCACCGACCTCACCCCCTCCCTCACCACCGACTACCTCCGCACCACCCTCGTCACCCACGGCCAACGCATCACCTGCGACGCCGCACTCACCTGCACCGACCTCCACACCCACCACACCATCCACGCCAACCCCCAACTCGTCCTCGTAGAAACAAAAACAACCGGCCACCTCACCGAGGCAGACCGGCTGTTGCACGGATACGGCATACGTCCCGCCGTCTTCACGAAGTACTGCGGGGCGTTCGCGGCCTTGCGGCCGGAGTCGCCCGCGAACCGCTGGCGGCGCGCGGCGCGGTGCGCCTTCGGCGCCTCGGCGTAACGCGCGGGCCGGGGCCCGGGGTTCGTGTACGACCCTCGGGCCCGCGGGGCGGCGACGTCTCAGCCGCGACGGCGGCTGAAGATCCTCTTCGCGGCGTAGATGATGCCGACGATCAGCAGCACGAAGAAGAGGATGATCAGAATCCCCACGATCAGCAGGAACTTGCCGAGCTTGGCGAAGAAGCCCTTCTTCTTTTTCTTCTCGGGCTTGGAGGCGAGCTCCACGGACGACGACGCCTTCGCCACCCGCGCCGCACCGGCCGCCGTGACCGCGGACGCGTCGGCCGCCGGTGCCGCGGCGGCCGCCGGGCGGACGGACCCGGTGGCCGCGGCCGCCGTGTGAGCCGTCGTGGCCGTCAGTCCCATGACGGCCATCGCGACGACCAGGGCGCCGACTATGGAGCGTGCGATCCGGTGCATCATTCTGCTTCTGTCCTTACAGTCCGTGGACGGTCTTGACCTGCGTGTTCCCCGCCCCGGCGACCGCCGGGGCACGGGCCGGGCGAGAGTACCGGCGGTCACGCCACCGATCAAGGCGAGCGCCCGCACCACCCCTCCGACCGGCGCGCGATCCCCGTCCTTGCGGGACACTTTAGAGGTTGCGCAAGTGGGGAAGTGTCATGAGGTCCGCCGCCCGGCACCCGGACACGGCCCGGTGGCGCACGGCGGACGACGACACGGCACACCACTGGCACCGGGGGACGCCCATGGACAGTCTGGACCACCTCCGGGTGGAGGACACACCCGACTTCGAACACGTCGTACAACAGGCCCTGCACTTCCCGGAGATCAGGGACGCGGTGCGGGGCAACGGGGCCCGCGTCAGCGCCGAGCAATTACGCGCCATGGCACTGCGGGCCCGCGCGGAGATCGCGGCCACGGCGGCCGACGAGTACCACGCGTACCTCCGGCAACGGACCGCCGTCGCCGCGCAGGAGCCCCCTCCCCCGGATCCTGACGAGCCGCCGGCACGAGGCGCCGGCGGGCTGCTCGGGGCGCTGGGCGTGCTCGTGCCGGCACTTGCGGCGGTGGCCACCGTGGCCTTCCTGCTGCTCGGCTACGGGCTGCGGCTCACCGGCACCCAGGAGCACCTGGCGGACGGCCTGGTGACCGCGGGCTGGACCACATCGGCCGTCGCGGTGGTGAGCGCGGCGGCGGCGATAGCGGCCCTGCTGCTCACGGCGCTGCGCCAGCGCACGGCGGACGAGTCCGCGGAGGCAGCCGCGGAACCGGAGACGGAAGTGGCGCTGTCGCGGCGCGCGTGGCAGCAGGCGCTACTGGAACGAGGGGTCCTGCCGTTCCTCCACTCGGCACTCCAGGAGGCCCGGCAGTGATCCGCCGCCGGCGCCCGAGAGCGCGCGGGGACACCCCCGCCTTACGGCTTCAGCGCCACCTCCTTGGTCTTCTCCGTCGGCAGCGGCTGGTCGGGGCAGGTGTCCAGCACCCGCCCCATCGCGTCGTGCTCGTCCTTCGTCACCCACAGCCCGTACTCCTTCTTCACCGCTATCTGCCGGGCCACATACGTGCACTGGAACGCCTTGTTGGCGGGCAGCCACGCGGCCGCGTCCTTGTCGCCCTTCCCCATGTTCGCCGGGCCGTCCGCGGAGACGAGGTTGAGCGGGTCGTTGGCGAGCGCCTCGCGCCGCGCCTGACCGATCTTCTGGGCGCCCGTCTGCCACGCGTTGGACAGCGCGACGAGGTGGTCGATCTGCACCGCCGACGAGGTCTTCTGCCCGCGCTGGAAGCGGATCTTCGCGCCGGTGTACGGGTCGGCCAGCGTCCCCGCGTCCACCACGCACTTCGAGCCGCCCTTGAGCTTCTTGTCCGTCAGATCGCGGGCGAGTATGTCGTTGCGGGTGTCGCACGAGTTCCCCGAGCCGAGGGCGCTCGTCGAATCCGACCACGCCGGGCCGAAGTTGGCCTCGCGGTCGTAGCCGGCCTTCGAGGCCGCTTTCTTCACCGGCAGCTCCGCCAGGGCCGCCCGCGCGGTGCCCGGCTCGCCCTTTCCACCGCCGTCGTGGGACGCGGAGCAGCCTGCGAGCACGGCGCCCGCCAGGACCGCGGCGAGTGCTGTACGGAAGGTGCGGGGGTTCAAGGGGACCGGCCTCGTTTCGTGTCGGAATGCGCGTCATCGGGGGCCGCGTGGGCGGCTTCCGCCCGCCGCGACCCCGTAAATGATCACTCAAGGTCCGTCATATCCCGCTATCGGCCATCGAGAAGCACCCCTGGGAACGGAGAACGGCGGTCATGCGCATACGCCTGCGGGACCGGCTGCGGTACTGGTTCGACAGCACCATGGACCGCGGCACCCCCGCCCTGATCGGCTGGCTGGCGCTCGCCTCCGTCACCCTCATCGGGGTGATCACCGTGCTGGTGGTGGTCTTCACCGACTCGGACACCGAGGCCAACGGCGGCTGGGCGGGCGTCGCGTGGATGAGCATGCTGCGCACCCTCGACGCGGGCACCATGGGCGGCGACAAGGGCGCGCCGCTGTTCCTGGCGCTGATGCTCGCGGTGACCATCGGCGGCATCTTCATCGTCAGCGCGCTCATCGGTGTGCTGACCACCGGCCTCGACAACCGCATCCAGCAGCTGCGCAAGGGCCGCTCCCAGCTCGTCGAGCGCGGGCACACGGTCGTCCTGGGCTGGTCGGAGCAGGTGTTCACAGTGGTCGCGGAGCTGGTGGAGGCCAATCAGAGCGAGCGCCGCTCCTGTGTGGTGGTCCTCGCCGACCGCGACAAGGTCGACATGGACGACCAGATCCGGCTGCGCGTCCCCGACACCGGCCGCACACGGGTGATCTGCCGGTCCGGCAGCCCGCTGAAGCGGGCGGACCTGGAGCTGGTGAGCCCCGACACCGCCAAGTCGGTCATGGTGCTGCCGCCGGTCGGCGACGACCGCGACACCACGGTCATCAAGATCCTCCTGCTGCTGAACAACCGCGCGTGGACGGGCCCGCGGCCGCCGGTGGTCGCGGCGGTGCAGGAGTCGGACAACCTCGCCGTCGCCCGGCTCGCGGCGGGCGACGGCGCCCTGGTGATCGACGCCGACGACTTCGCGGTCCGGCTGGTGGCGCAGTCGCACCGCCAGTCCGGCCTGTCGGCGGTCTGCGACGAGCTGCTCAGCTTCATCGGCAACGAGATCTACCTCCGCCGCGAACCGGCGCTGACGGACACCACGTACGGCGAGGCCCTGGACCGCTACGACCTGGGCATACCCATCGGGCTGCGGCGGCCGGACGGCACGGTGCTGGTCAACCCCGCCATGGACACGGTGATCGGCGCCGACGACGAGATGATCCTGGTCGCCGAGGACGACGTCTTCATCCGGCTCGCGGAGACGACACCGCCCGTCCTCGCCTCCGCGATCGTCTCGGTGCCGGGACGGCCGTCCGCCCCCGACCGCACCCTGCTGATCGGCTGGAACTCCCGCGCCCCGAAGATCGTCGAGCTGCTGGACCAGCTGGTGCGGCCGGGCTCGGTCCTGGACGTCGCCGCACCCGTCCGCCCCGCGGCGGAGCTCGCGGCCCCACGGGCCGGCCTCGCGCTCGGCTACCGGTACTGCGAGCCGACCAGCAGGAAGTCCCTGGAGGCCCTCGGCCTCGGCGGCTACCAGCACGTCGTCGTGCTCTCGGACGAGAGCGTCGACCCGGGCCTCGCGGACGACCGGACGCTGGTGACCCTGCTGCACCTGCGGGACATCGAGGTCGGGCTCGGGGACCCGTACTCGATCGTCACGGAGATGAACGTCGACAGCAACCGCGAGGTGGCGCAGGTCACCAGGGCCGACGACTTCATCGTCAGCACCAAACTGACCTGCCTGCTGCTGACCCAGCTGGCGGAGAACCGCCACCTCCACGCGGTCTTCGCCGACCTCTTCGACCCGGCGGGCTCGGAGATCTACCTCAAGCCCGCACCGCACTACCTGCGGCCGGGAGCGGAGGTGAACTTCACGACGGTCGTCGCGGCGGCCCGGCTGCGCGGCGAGACCGCGATCGGCTACCGCCTGGGCCGGGACAACGGCAAGCCCCCGTCGTACGGGGTCTTCCTCAACCCCCCGAAGGCCGCCCCGGTGACGCTGTGCGAGGGGGACCACGTCATCGTGCTGGCGGAGAACTGACGCCGGGTGACGCCCCTCACACACCGGTGCCCCGGCTGGTCGAGACCAGCCGGGCTCACCTCGGGCTCACCCGAGGGCACCAACAGCACGGTGCCCCGCCCGGCCAGAGCCAAGCGGGGCACCGTAAGACCAGGTCGCAACGTTTCTGCACCTGAGCCGCAAAGTGGGGCGGGTGGGACTCGAACCCACGGCCGACGGATTATGAGTCCGCTGCTCTAACCGGCTGAGCTACCGCCCCGTTCACGGCGCGTCGCGCACATCTGTGCGCGCCGTCTGCCGCAGCATAGCCGCTCATACGATCTGCTGCCCCTGTGGGTCCGCATTGCGTGACCGACCTGACCTTGAGGACTTCGATCACGGCCGGGTTGGTTCCCGCCCAATGCAAAAAGGACCCCATGAAGGGGTCCTGTCCTGCTGGCTCCCCCGACTGGACTCGAACCAGTAACCTGCCGATTAACAGTCGGCTGCTCTGCCAATTGAGCTACAGGGGATCGCGCTCCCCCGACTGGACTCGAACCAGTAACCTGCCGATTAACAGTCGGCTGCTCTGCCAATTGAGCTACAGGGGAATGTCGCGTGTGCCTCGAATGCTCTGCCGACCGGTCTTCCGGGCGGCGTGCGCTCGCTGCGAGACATACATTAGCGCAAGCAGGGGGGTGCTCCGCCAATCGATACCCCGGGAGTGACCTTCACACCCGGCGGGTAGGCGCCGAGCACAGCCCGCCGACCCTCCACTGGATGTGTGGGGCGTGAGGGATCCGAGGGAAGGGTGGAGCGTGATGCGCTACCGGCTGACGTTCATCATCGGTGCGGCCGTCGGGTACGTGCTGGGCGCGCGGGCCGGCCGCGAGCGGTACGAGCAGCTGCGGAAGGGAGCGCAGCGGGTCGCGCAGAACCCCGCGGTCCGCAACACCGCCGAATCCGCCGCGCAGAACGGCCGGGCCCTGGCCTCCAAGGCGTTCGACAGGCTCGGCGACCGGCTGCCCGGCTCGGTGAGCGACCGGGTGCGCTCCCTGCGCGAGCGGGGCCAGGGCGCCGAGGACGACTGGGGCACCAGCAACACATGACCGGATGACGCCCGGACCGGAGTCGTTTGGCATCATCACCGCATGGGCATAGTCGCCGGGTTGGACAGTTCCGCCAAGAGCACACAGATCGTCGTCTGCGACGCGGACACGGGTGCCGTGCTCAGGCAGGGGTACGCGCCGCATCCCTCGTCCACCGAGGGGGACCCACAGGCGTGGCTGATGTCACTCGGCGACGCCGCCGCGGGCGGACTGCTGGAGGGCGTCCAGGCCATCGGCGTCTCCGCGCAGCAGCAGGGGCTCATCGCGCTGGACGCGGGCGGGGTGCTCGTCCGGCCCGCGCTGCTCGGCAACGACAAGCGGATGCAGCCCTCGGCGGCCGATCTGACGGACGCGCTGGGCGGCCGCGCCGCGTGGGCGCAGGCCGTCGGCTCGGTGCCGCAGCCGGGTCAGCTGCTGGCGAAGCTGCGCTGGCTCGCGCGGAACGAACCGGAGTCGGCGACGCGGACGGCCGCGGTGCTCCAGCCGCACGACTGGCTGGTCTGGCAGCTGCTGGGCCGTCCGATGCGGCGCACGACGGACCGCGGCGACGCCTCCGGCACGGGCTGCTGGTCGGCGGCGACCGGGTCCTGGCGGCCGGATCTCGTGGAGCTGGCCCTGGGCCACCCGGTGGCGCTGCCGGAGGTGCTCGCCCCCGCGGAGCCCGCCGGGCACACCCCGGAGGGGCTGCTGATCTCCGCGGGCACGGGCGAGACGATGGCCGCGGCCTTCGGCCTCGGGGTCGGGCACGGCGACGCGGTGATCTCCCTGGGTGCCTCGGGCTCGGTCTTCGCCGTGCACCACGAGGCGCTCATCGACCCCACGGGGTCCATCACCTCCTACGCGGACGCCACCGGCATGCACCTGCCCGTGGTGCACACCCTCAACGCGGTCCGGGTGCTGCGCGGCACCGCCGAGCTGCTGGGCACGGACCTCGCGGGCCTCTCCGAGCTGGCGCTGCGGTCCTCGCCGGGCTCGTACGGGCTGGTGCTGCTGCCGTATCTGGAGGGCGAGCGCACCCCGCACCTGCCGCACACCGCGGGCAGCCTCACCGGGCTGCGACGGGAGAGCATGAAGCCGGAGCACCTGGCACGGGCCGCGTTCGAGGGGATGCTCTGCGGGCTCACGGACGCCCTGGACGTGCTGCGCACCCGCGGCGTCCAGGTGCGGCGGGTGTTCCTGCTGGGCGCCGCCGCGGAGCTGCCCGCCGTGCAGGCGATCGCCCCGGCCCTCTTCGGCGCGCAGGTCGTCGTGCCGCAGCCCGCGGACTACGCGGCGCTGGGCGCGGCCCGGCAGGCGGCGTGGGCTCTGGGCGTCCAGCACGGCACGCACTCGCCGCAGCAGCCCCCGCTGTGGCCCGCGGCGGCCAGCCAGGTGTTCGAGGCGGCGGGCGAGGACCTGTCGGTGGGGCAGGCGGTCCGGCAGCAGTACGTGACCGTGCGGGAGCAGTCCCACCCCGGGGCGTTCCAGTAGGGGGCCGCCGTTCCGTCGGGCGCCCCGTCAGTCGAGGTAGCCGCGGAGCTGGTCGGCGAAGGCGTGGTCGCGGAGCTTGTTGAGCGTCTTGGACTCGATCTGGCGGATGCGTTCGCGGGTGACCCCGAAGATCCGGCCGATCTCCTCCAGCGTGCGGGGGCGGCCGTCGACCAGGCCGTAACGCAGCTGCACGACCTTGCGCTCGCGCTCGCCCAGGGTCGACAGGACGGCCTCCAAGTGCTCGCGCAGCAGCAGGAAGGCGGCCGATTCGACGGGTGAGGCCGCGTCGCCGTCCTCTATGAGGTCGCCGAGGGCGACGTCGTCCTCCTCGCCGACGGGCGCGTGCAGCGAGACGGGCTCCTGGGCGAGGCGCAGCACCTCGCTGACCCGCTCCTGGGTGAGGTCGAGCTGGCCCGCGACCTCCTCGGCGGTGGGCTCGTAGCCGTGCTCCTGGAGCATCCGGCGCTGGACGCGGACGACCCGGTTGATCAGCTCGACGACGTGGACGGGGACGCGGATGGTGCGGGCCTGGTCCGCGAGCGCGCGGGACATGGCCTGCCGGATCCACCAGGTCGCGTACGTCGAGAACTTGTAGCCGCGGGCGTAGTCGAACTTCTCGACCGCCCTGATCAGCCCCAGGTTTCCCTCCTGGACCAGGTCGAGCATGGTGAGGCCGCGGCCGATGTAGCGCTTGGCGACGGAGACGACGAGGCGCAGGTTGGCCTCGATGAGGCGGCGCTTGGCCATCCTGCCGAGGACCACCAACCGGTCGAGGTCGACGGCGAGTTGGGAGTCGAGGTCGGGGGTGCTGCCGAGCTTCTCCTCGGCGAAGAGGCCCGCTTCGACGCAGCGGGCGAGCTCCACCTCCTCGGCCGCGGAGAGGAGCGGGATCCGGCCGATCTCGCGGAGGTACTGACGGAAGAGGTCGGAGGAGGGGCCGCCGCCCGAGTCGGCGGCGGAGGTGCGTTCCGGGCCGGATTCCGTGCCGGATTCCACGCCGGGTTCGGGGCCCGGCGCCGGGGACGCCTCGTCGGGGAGGCTCTCACAGCCGGGCGGCTCCGCCTGCTGGGGCACGGCGGCCGGGGACAGGGTCTGCGTCTGGGGCCGGGTCGGGGTCCGGGTCTGCACGGGGGCGACCTCCAAGGTGATCGCTGCCGATTCGGGGGGTGGCATGCGACGGAGGGTTCCGGGTCCCTGCGGCCGGACCAGGCACCGCCCACCAGTGTGGGGTACGACGCAGGCCGTCCACGAGGGGCTTGCGGGCACTTTCTGAGTCCGCCCCGTGACGGGTGGTGACCCGCCGCCCGGCCGCGGGTCAGAGCGCCGCGGCTCCCCTGTCCTTCAAGGACCTGCCGTACTGCTCCAGCACCCAGAGCTCGTTCTGCACGGCGGCCAGGTGCTCCGGGTCGGCCCCGGTGCCCAGCCGGACGAGGCTCGCCTGGACCTCCTGGACGCGCCGCTCCACCGCCCGCAGACGGACCTGCACCAGCTGTCCCCCGGCGTAGAGCTCGTCGACGTTCTTGCTGCGGATGGCCTCGACGGCCAGCTCGGTGATCAGGCCGCGGACGGTGTCGTCGGGGGCCGCCTCACGGACGCGGGTGAGGTAGTCCTCGGGGGCCTGGGTGACCCCGCCCGCCTGCTCGACGGCGCGGCGGACGGCCACATACGGCGCGGCGGTGAACTCGTCCTCGCCGTAGGCGTCGAAGGCGGGGGCAACGAGCTCGGGCCGCTGGAGGGCGAGCTTGAGCAGCTCCCGCTCGGTGAGCTGGGCGGGGCTGCGCAGATTGAGGGCGGGGCCGCGGGTGCCGGTCCGGGCGGCGGGCGGCAGGGGCGCGGCGGGGGCGTTGCGGTGCGTACGGCCCTGGTCGGGCCGGGTGCCGCGCTCGCGTGCCCAGCGGGCGAGCTGGCTCACGCGCATGACGACGAACTGGGTGTCGAGGATGCCGAGCAGCCCGGCGAGGCGCACCGCGTACTGGTGGCGGATGGAGCTGTCCTTGATGCCCGCGACGATCGGCGCGGCCTCCTCCAGGGCGGCGGCCTGGCCCTCGGGGGTGTCGACCTCGTGCTGCTTGACCAGGGAGCGGATCGCGAACTCGAAGAGGGGGGTGCTGTCCTCGACGAGCTGCCGGACAGCCTCGTCGCCCCGGTCGAGGCGGAGCTCGCAGGGGTCCATGCCGCCGGGGCTGACGGCGATGTTGGTGCCCGCGGCGAACTTCTGGTCGTCCTCGAAGGCGCGGAGGGCGGCCCGCTGGCCCGCGGCGTCGCCGTCGAAGGTGAAGATGACCTTCGAGCGGGAGTTGTCCATGAGGAGCCTGCGGAGGATCTTGACGTGGTCGGCCGCGAAGGCGGTGCCGCAGGTGGCGATGGCCGTGGTGACCCCGGCGAGGTGGCAGGCCATGACGTCGGTGTAGCCCTCGACGACGACGGCGCGGCTGCTCTTGGCGATGTCCTTCTTGGCGAGGTCGATGCCGTAGAGGACGTGCGACTTCTTGTAGATCGGGGTTTCGGGGGTGTTGAGGTACTTGGGGCCGTTGTCGTCGTCGCGGAGCTTGCGGGCGCCGAAGCCGATGACCTCGCCGGTGATGTCGCGGATGGGCCACATGAGGCGGCCGCGGAAGCGGTCGATGGGGCGGCCGTTGCGGCTGTCCTGGGCGAGGCCGGAGAGGATCAGCTCCTTGTCGCTGAAGCCCTTGCCGCGCAGGAAGCGGGTGAGGTGGTCCCAGCCGGCCGGGCTGTAGCCGACGCCGAAGTGCTGGGCGGCGGCCTGGTCGAAGCCGCGGCCCGCGAGGAAGGCGCGGCCGATCTCCGCCTCGGGGCTGTCGAGCTGGTCGGCGTAGAACTTCGCGGCGTGCTTGTGGGCCTCGACCAGGCGGATGCGCTCGCCCTGCTGGCGGCCCGGGGTGTAGCCGCCCTCCTCGTAGCGCAGGGTGATGCCCGCCAGGCCGGCGAGCCGCTCGATGGTCTCGGCGAAGGAGAGGTGGTCGATCTTCATGACGAAGTCGACGGTGTCCCCGCCCTCCTGGCAGCCGAAGCAGTAGAAGAGCCCCTTGGCGGGGCTGACCTGGAAGGACGGGGACTTCTCGTCGTGGAAGGGGCAGAGGCCCTTGAGGTTGCCGCCGCCCGCGTTGCGGAGCTGGAGGTATTCGGACACGACGGAGTCGATCGGGACCGCGTCCCGTACCGCCTTCACGTCGTCATCGTTGATCCGTCCAGCCACGCGAGAATTCTACGGCCGGACGAGGCCGCTCAGGACTGCGGGAGCAGGGATTCCAGGGGTACTCCAGGGTCGGCGAGGGCGTCGGGGTCCGGGGTGGCTCCGGCGCGGATGAGCTTCTGGAGGGGATCAGTGACATCCCACACATTGACGTTCATGCCCGCCAGCAGCCTGCCCTCGGAGAGCCAGAAGGCGATGAACTCGCGCTTGCCGACGTCGCCGCGGCAGACGACCTGGTCGTACGAGCCGGGGGGCGCGTAGCCGGAGTACTCGAGGCCGACGTCGTACTGGTCGGAGAAGAAGTAGGGCACCCGGTCGTAGGAGACCTCCTGCCCGAGCATGGCGCGGGCGGCGGCGGGGCCCTCGTTGAGGGCGTTGGCCCAGTGCTCGACGCGGAGCCGGGTGCCCAGCCAGGGGTGCTCGGCGGCGGCGACGTCCCCGGCGGCGAAGATGTCGGGGTCGGAGGTGCGCAGCGAGGCGTCGACGGCGATGCCGCCGCCGTCGGCGCGGTCGACGAGGGCGAGGCCCGCGGCCTCGGCGAGGGCGGTGCGGGGGGCGGCGCCGATGGCGGCGAGGACGTCGTGGGCGGGGTGCTCCTCGCCGTCGTCGGTGCGGGCGGCGAGGACCATGCCGTCGTGGCCGGCGATCTCGGTGAGGCGGGCGCCGAAGTGGAAGCGGACGCCGTGCTCGGCGTGCAGGTCGGTGAAGAGCTGGCCGAGCTCGGGGCCGAGGACGGTGTGCAGGGGCGTGGGCTCGGGCTCGACGACGGTCACCTCGGCACCGTAGCCGCGGGCGGCGGCGGCGACCTCCAGGCCGATCCAGCCCGCTCCGGCGATGACGAGGTGGCCGTTGTCGCGCCCGAGGGAGGAGAGGACGCCGCGCAGCCGCTCGGCGTGCGCGAGGCGGCGCAGGTGGTGGACGCCGGCGAGGCCGGTGCCGGGGATGTCGAGGCGGCGGGGTTCGGCACCGGTGGCCAGCAGCAGCCGGTCGTAGTGGACGCGGGTGCCGTCGCCGAGGCGTACGGACTTGGCCGCGCGGTCGAGGTGGACGGCGGGCTGTCCGAGGTGGAGCTCGATGTCGGCCTGGGCGTACCAGGCGGGCTCGTGGACGAAGACGCTGTCGCGGTCGTCCTGGCCCGTGAGGTACCCCTTCGAGAGCGGCGGCCGCTCGTAGGGGTGGTCGCGCTCGTCGCAGATGAGGATCACCCGGCCGGTGAAGCCCTCCGAACGGAGGGTCTCCGCGGCCTTCGCCCCGGCCAGGCCCCCTCCGACGATGACGAACGTCTGGTGTGCGTCGACCACTTGCTGCCTCCTCGCTGCCACGCAGTGCGTCTGCGCTACCGCCCCCGGTCGAGATCGCCCGTGCAGAGAGTGCCGCACGAAGTCAGCCGCCGGAAGAGGGACTCCCCGGACGGGTCAGTACCCGCATGGTGTGGGGGAATTCCTCGGATTCTGTGGACATTCGGTCACCCTTTTGGCACAGTCCCCGCCTCGGCGAGCCGGGTGCGCAGGGCGCGTGCGGAGGCGTCGGTCAGGGCGGCGATCTGGTCGACGACGGCGCGCAGCCGCCCGGCGTCGTCGTGGGCGGCCTCGTAGAGGGTGCGGAACTGCGGGTCGAGGCCGTCGGGGGCGCGGGCGACGAGCGCCTCGGCGAGCTCGGCGATGACGACGCGCTGGTCGGCGCGGAGCTTCTCCTGGTCGGCGCGCTGCATCACATAGCGGTCGGCGACGGCCTTGAGGACGGCGCATTCGAGGCGGGTGGCGCGGGGGACCTCGAGCTGGGCGCGGTAGCGGGTGAGACGGCCGCGGCGGCCCGGCCGGTCCCCCCAGGCGGCGCGGGTGGCGGTCTCGGCGGCGAGGCAGAAACGGCCGATGAGCTGGCTGGTCGCGTCCTTCAGGCGGGCCTGGGCGACGGCCGATCCGTCGTAGCCGTGCGGCCACCACTCCTGTTCGAGGAGGCGGTCGAGGGCCTCGGCGAGTTCCTCGGGGCCGGCGCCCGGCGCGTAGCGCCCGGCGGCGACGGCGAACACCTCGCGGCGCTCGGGCCCGGCGAGGAGCACATCGGGGTCGAGGTGGCCCGCGTGCAGGCCGTCCTCCACGTCGTGGACGGAGTAGGCGACGTCGTCGGACCAGTCCATGATCTGGGCCTCGAAGCTCTGCCTGCCCTCGGGGGCGCCCTGCCGGAACCAGGTGAAGACGGGGACGTCGTCGGGGTAGACCCCGAACTTGCGGGAGGCCGGGTCGGTGGGGTGACCGCCGCGCGGCCAGGGGTACTTGGTGGCGGCGTCGAGGGCGGCCCGGGTGAGATTGAGGCCGACGCTGCACAGCTCGCCGCCGCGGGACACGAAGCGCTTGGGTTCGAGACGGGTGAGGAGGCGCAGCGACTGGGCGTTGCCCTCGAAGCCGCCGCAGGGCTCGGCGACTTCGTTGAGCGCCTGCTCGCCGTTGTGCCCGAACGGGGGGTGCCCGAGGTCGTGGGCGAGGCAGGCGACCTCGACCAGGTCGGGGTCGCAGCCGAGGGCGGCGCCCAGCTCCCGGCCCACCTGGGCGCACTCCAGGGAGTGGGTGAGGCGCGTGCGCGGACTGGCGTCCCAGACCTGGCCGCTGCCGCCCGGGGTGACGACCTGGGTCTTCCCGGCGAGGCGGCGCAGCGCGGCGGAGTGCAGGACGCGGGCCCGGTCGCGCTGGAAGGCGGTGCGCCCCGGGCGCTTGTCGGGCTCGGGGGCCCAGCGCTCCAGGTCCGCCGCGTCGTATCCGGCGATGCCGGGCTGTTCCATCGCGATCCGTGCCGATCCGTTCATACCCCCGACGGTAGTGGCCGGGTGTGACAGCAGCGATGCCGGGAACCGGCCGGGCCGCCATGGCGTTGATCAATGGGGACGAAAGGGTGTTCGGCATGAGGCGAAGGGGCGGGGTGCGGCTGCCGCGGACGAGGACGGGCAGGCGCCGCGCGCTGTGGGCGGTGGTGGCGGGCTGTCTGCTCGCGCTGGCGCCCATCACCTGGGTGTACGCCTCGGCGTCCCCACGGGTGCGGGAGGTGGCCGGCGTCCCGGAGGCGCCGGTGGCCATGGTCTTCGGCGCGGGCCTGTGGAGCGGCGAGCCCTCCCCGTATCTGGCCCACCGGCTGGACACGGCGATCGAGCTCTACCGGGCGGGCAAGGTCCGGGCGGTGCTGGTGACCGGTGACAACGGCCGCCAGGAGTACGACGAGCCGGACGCGATGCGCGCCTATCTGACGAAGCGGGGGGTGCCGGACGGCCGGATCGTCAGCGATTTCGCGGGCTTCGACACCTGGGACTCCTGTACGCGGGCGGCGCGGGTCTTCGGCGTGCGGAAGGCGGTGCTGGTCAGTCAGGGCTTCCACATACGGCGGGCGCTGGCGCTGTGCGAGGCGGCGGGGATCGACGCGCACGGCGTCAGCGCGGAGGATTCGCACGGCCCGACGTGGTACGCGGGCGGTGCCCGCGAGGTGTTCGCCTCGGGCAAGGCGGCGTTCGAGGCGCTGGTGCGGCCGGGGCCGCGCTTTCTGGGACCGCGCGAGCCGGGGCTGGCACGGGCCTTGTCCTCCGACGGGTGAGCCTGCCGGCTGGGTGTCGTTGCTGAGTGCGGGCCGTCTGCCGACTGCGGGCCGGTTGCCGCCTGCGGGCCGGTTGCCGCCTGCGGCGGGAGCGGCCTGCGGCCGCGTCCTCAAACGCCGGACGGGCTGGTTGTGGGCTCGTCACCGTTGTCAGGTGCGGGGCCGTGCCGCTCCGGGGTGGTGCGGGACTGCTTCGCTTTACGTCCCACACCACCCCTGCGCGTCCCGCCCCCTCCCGTCACCCCATCTCCAGCCCGTCCGGCGTTTGAGGACGCTCCCGTAGGGAGCCCCCGCCGCAGGCGGCGAACCGGCCCGCACCCCATCCGGCTCCCGCCGGAGGCTAGGCGCGGCTGGGTTCCCGGCTGTTTATCGCGTCGAGGTAGAGCTTGAAGATCTCGTCGTCGTTGATCGGGCTGTACGAGACCTGCGAGCTGTCGTCGCCGTCGGGGCCGCCGCCGTTGAGGCCGCCGAGCACGCCCACCAGGTCTCCCGTCCGGGTCTTCTCGTCGAAGTGGGTGAGCCAGGGGCTGCCCGAGGTGCCGGAGAAGAAGCCGTCGCAGCGCATCTTCAGCTGCCGGTGGTTGTCCAGTCTGCTGGTCATGGCCGTGCAGCGGATCGCCTGGTCGGCGGGGTCGTCGTCGGCGTCGGGGTAGCCGATGACGGTCACCCGGTCGGTGTAACCGGGGGTGCGGACGAGCCGGTTGGCGCCGGTGACGCGCTCGACCTGGCGGCCCAGGCTGTCGGGCTTGAGGGTGGCGAAGGCGAAGTCGAGGTCGGATCCCTCGCCGTTGTCGGTGCGCCGCGGGTCGACGAAGGTGCGGTCCACGGCCCACACACCGTACGGCTGCTTGCTCGCGCCGGTGCGGTAGCCGGGTACGAAGGCGGCGTCGTCGCCGAAGGAGCAGTGCCCGGCGGTGATGATCAGGTTGCCCTTGGGGCTGTGCACCACGCTCGCCGTGCAGTGGTGTTCCTTCATGTCCTCGCCGACGGAGAACAGCACCCCGACCGTGGGCACCCCGTCGAAGTGCCGGGCGCTGCCGGTGATCTTCTGCGCCTCGGAGCCGGCGTCGCGGCCGGAGCCGCCGTCGGCGCCGTCCGTCGAGGAGGCGGCCATCCGTGACGGTCCCCAGAAGCGCTGGGCCTCCTCGCTGGACCAGCTGCCGTCCCGGCCGTGCCCGCCCGCGCCCTTGGGCACCGCTGCCGCCAGCGCGACGACATACAGTCCCGCGAGCACGGCCCGGAACCATCTGGCCCGGCGCCACCGGGAGAAACGCACATGCACCCCCACCACGTCAGGAAGGTAGTCGACAGGCTAGCCGCATCCGTCGGGAACCGGCCCGCGGCGGAGCGATTTCCGTACAGTGGGATGACACACGATCCGGCATAAGACCAGCGTACGAATGTCCTGTGAGCCCCGCGATTCCGTCCCACGGCGTGGCGCGTGCCTCACCCGGGCGCTGCCGCGGTCATCCGCCCCATTGGTCGATTCCCAGCTTGCACACGAGGGACACCACGACGACGACCAGCACCCCGCGGACGAACCCGCTCCCCCGCTTGAGCGCCATCCGGGCGCCCACCGCCCCGCCGGTGAGGTTGAAGAGGGCCATCGGCACGGCCAGTTGCCAGATGACGGAGTCCTGGAGCGTGAAGGTGACGAGCGCGCCCACGTTGGTGCAGACGTTCACGACCTTGGCCGTGCCGGAGGCGGTCACCAGGTCCAGGCGGAGGATCGCGGCCAGGGCGAGGACGAGGAAGGTACCGGTGCCGGGGCCTATCAGCCCGTCATAGAAGCCGATGCCGAGGCCCGCGACGAGTATCGCGGTGAGCACCCGGCGCCGGGTCACCGGTGTGCCGGAGACCCCCTCCGCGCCGAAAGTGGGGCGCAGCAGGACGAAGGCGAGGACGGCCAGGAGGATGGCCATGATCAGGGGGCGCAGTACGGCGCTGTTGATGCCGGAGGCGAAGAAGGCGCCCGCCAGGGAGCCGCCGAGGGCCGCGAGGCCGATGCGTACCGCCGTCCGCAGATCGAGGGCGCCGCGGCGCGCGTAGGCGACGGCCGCGGCTGCCGTGCCGCAGATGGCGACGGCCTTGTTGGTGCCGAGGATGTGGGCGGGGGCGACGTGGGGCAGGCCGACGAGCAGGGCGGGCAGTTGGACGAGTCCGCCTCCGCCGACGACGGCGTCGACCCAGCCCGCGGCGGCCGCGGCCGCGCAGAGGGCCAGGAACGTCGTCAGGGGGATGTCCGGGGTCACCGTCGGATGGTAGTGGCGGTTCAACCGGCCGATTGGGCCGGGTGGGTGACGTGTCCCGCCGGTGGGGCGGTGTACGCCGTCGGGGCGAACGGCGGGCCGGGGCCCGCCCCGTCACCTAGGCTGGGATTCTCCCTCAGAGCTACTCACTCGTAGGAGCGGCAGACGTGGACGGCTGGAACGCGAGCGACATCCCCGATCAGACCGGCCGCACCGCGGTGGTGACCGGCGCCAACAGCGGCCTCGGTTACATCACCGCCAGGGAGCTCGCCCGCCGGGGCGCCCGGGTGGTGCTGGCCTGCCGGGACGCGACGCGCGGCAAGGCCGCCGAGGACCGGGTCCGGGCGGAGGCCCCGGGGGCGGAGGTGCTGTTCGCCCCGCTGGACCTCGCGGACCTGGCGTCCGTGCGGGCGTTCGCGGAGGAGTTCCCCGGTGACCGGCTCGACCTGCTGATCAACAATGCCGGGGTGATGGCGCTCCCGGAGCGCCGGACGGTCGACGGGTTCGAGATGCAGTTCGGCACGAACCACCTCGGGCACTTCGCGCTCACCGGGCTGCTGCTGGAGCGGCTGCGGGCGGCCGGGCGGGGCGCGCGGGTGGTCAGCGTCTCCAGCGGCCTGCACTTCCTGGGCACGGTGGATCCGCGCGACCCCAACATGGAGCACCGCTACCGGCGTTGGCCCGCGTACGGCCGCTCGAAGAGCGCCAACCTGCTCTTCGTCCACGAGCTGTCCCGGCGGCTGACCGCGGCGGGCCTCCCGGTCGTGGCCGCGGCCGCGCACCCCGGCTACGCGGCGACGAACCTGCAGACGGCGGGGGCGCGGATGGAGGAGCGGGCCTGGGCGGAGCGGGCCTTCCAGCTCCTCAACCGGGCGGTCGCGCAGAGCGCCGACGCCGGGGCGCTGCCCACGCTCTACGCGGCGACGGCGCCCGACGTCCGGCAGGACGACTTCTTCGGCCCGGGGAGGCGGGGGCCGGGCCGGGCGCTCCGGGCGCCGTGGACCCGCGACGACGCGGCGGGCGCGGGCCTGTGGACCGCGTCGGAACGCCTGACGGGCGTCACCTACCGCTGGGCCTGATCCGCCGCCGGCCGCCGTACCCGCCTGGCCGCCTGCGGCGGGAGCTCCTTCCGGGGGCGTCCTCGGACTCCCCCGGCTGTCTCCCCGCCGCAGGCGGAGTCAGTCCAGGCCCGCGCGTTCCAGCAGGGCCTTCGTGGTGTCCCCGTCCACCCGGCGGGCCACGGTGGCCAGTACCGTCCCGCCCTCGCGCAGCAGGCCGCTTTCGCGCGCCCGCCGCGCGCCCGTGTCCAGTTGGTGCCAGAGCAGGGGGTTGGCGACGAGGACGGCCGGGTCCAGTTCGACGCGGCCGCCGCCGACGTCGCGCAGGATCAGCCGTGGGGTGATGCCGTCGGACCGCCGGACCCGGGTGAGCAGGTCGGTGCGTACGCGCCGTTCGCGCAGCAGGCCGCGGGTGGCCAGCCAGCCGTCGCCCGCGGTGACCCGCTGGGGCAGCAGCACGGCGACGAGGAGGGCGCCGAGCGTGGCCCAGCAGCCGCCGCGGAAGGCGTCGAGGCCGCCCCGGGCGAGGTCGATGAGGGCGAGCACGGCGGTGAGGCCGGCCCCGGAGAGCCAGGCGGCCCGTGCCTCGCGTCGCCAATGACGGTCGTGGGCGAGCACCGCACCACCCGGCGGGGCGGTCCGTGCACCGCTGCTGCGTATCCGCAAGGCCTGTCGCCGTCCCATGGCCGTGACGTTAGGCCGGTGGTCCGGCGAGGTGTCGGCCGTTGACGGCGTACTGATGCCGGGCGCCCCGTTTCTGACGCGGCACTGACGCTCCGTCAGTCACCGCTGTCAAGAACGCATCAAGATCCCGTGGAACCGCGCCAAGAGGGCGCCAAGACCGTGCGCGGCCGCCGGAAGCCGGGCGCACTCTGGCCGTCCCACGCAACGGAGGTACGACAAAAGATGTCCATGGTGGCCAATACGGACGAGCGCGCCGGGGCCGACGAGGAACCGCCCGATACCGGGGCCGCGCAGTCGGCCGCGGAGGAGCGGCACCGGCTGACCGCCACCCAGGGCCTGGCCGCCCTCTCGCTCGACGCGATGGCGTCCGTGGCGTACGGGCCGGAGTCGATCGTCCTGGTGCTGGCGGCGGCGGGGGCGTACGGCCTAGGTTTCACCCTGCCGGTGACGCTCGCGATCGCCGCGCTGCTGGCCGTGCTCGTCGCCTCCTACCGCCAGGTCATCGCGGCCTTCCCCGACGGCGGCGGGTCCTACGCCGTCGCCAAGCTGCACCTGGGCCGCCGTACCAGCCTGGTCACCGCGGCCTCGCTGGTGCTGGACTACGTGCTGAACGTGGCCGTCTCCGTGACGGCCGGCGTCGCCGCCCTCACCTCCGCCTTCCCCTCCCTCTACGACCAGCGGCTGTGGCTCTGCCTGGCCGTGCTGGTGCTGGTCACGGGCGTGAACCTGCGCGGGATCGTGGAATCGGCCAAGTGGTTCATGGTGCCGACCGCCGTGTTCATCGGCTCGATCCTCGCGGTGGTCGTGGCGGGCCTGTTCCGGTCCGCGCCCGCGAGCACCGAGGCCGCCGCCGGGCACGCGTCCGCACTCGCCGACAACGCCACCTCGGTCGGCGCCCTGCTCCTGCTGAAGGCGTTCGCCGCGGGCTGCTCCGCGCTGACGGGCGTCGAGGCCGTCGCCAACGCCGTGCCGTCCTTCCGCGCCCCGCGCGCCAAGCGCGCCCAGCGCACGGAGGTCGCGCTGGGCGCGCTGCTGGGCGTCATGCTGATCGGCCTGTCGGTGCTGATCGGCCGCTTCCACCTGCAGCCGGTCGAGGGCGTCACCGTCCTCGCCCAGCTCGCGGACGCCTCGCTCGGCCACAACTGGGCCTTCTACGTGGTGCAGTTCGCGACCGTGGTGCTGCTGGCCCTGGCCGCGAACACCTCCTTCGGCGGGCTGCCCGTCCTGATGGGCCTGCTGGCCCGGGACAACTACCTGCCGCACGTCTTCGGCCTGAAGGCCGACCGGCAGGTCCACCGGCACGGCGTGCTGGCGCTGGCCGCCGTCTCCGCCCTGCTGCTGGTCTTCTCCGGCGGCGACGTCAACACCCTGGTGCCGCTCTTCGCGATCGGCGTCTTCGTCGGCTTCACCATCTGCCAGGTCGGCATGGTCCGGCACTGGCGGCAGGAACGCTCCCCCAAGTGGCGCGGCAAGGCGCTCCTCAACGGCTTCGGCGCGGTGCTCACCGGCGTCTCCGCGGTCGTCGTCACCGCGACGAAGTTCGAGGAGGGCGCCTGGCTGATCGTCCTCGCGCTGCCGCTGATGGTGCTGGTCTTCGAGGCCGTCCACCGCGCGTACGGGCGGATCGGCGACCGGCTCGGGCTCGGGCGGGTGCCCGAGACGCCGCGCCGCTGCCACTCGCTGGTCGTCGTGCCGGTGTCCTCGCTGTCCCGGCTGACCAGCAAGGCCCTGACCGCCGCCGTGTCGCTCGGCGACGAGGTGGTCGCCGTCACCGTGACCCAGCCCGATGCGGAGGGCCACCGCGCCGCCGAGTCGCTGCGCCGCGACTGGGAGCTGTGGAACCCGGGCGTCGACCTGGTCGAACTGCCCGCCCCCAACCGGGCCCTGGGCGCCCCGATCGTCGCCTATGTGCGCGAACTGACCGACCGGCACCCCGACAACCGCGTCACGGTGCTGATACCGGAGGTCGAGCCCGCGCACGTATGGCAGCGGCTGCTGCAGAACCAGCGGGGCGCCGTCGTTGCCCACGCCGTGCGCCGCGACACCGACGCGGTCATCTGCCGCCTCCGCTTCCGCCTCGGCGCCGAACCCGCCCCGGCCGGAAACAGCGCCACGCGGCGTTGACGTGCTCCCCGGCCTAACGGCCGGGGATTCCTGCCACGGTCGTCCGACCGTCTCGGTGGCTTCCTGCTTCTCCGCGCGGTGCCGGGACTTTCGTCCTGGTCCTACCCGCGCTCCGCGAGGCGTTTAGCCTGTCCGCCCGTCCGGCGGCCAGGGTGTTCTTGGAGGCGTTCTCGTCGCGGTCGTGGACGGTCCCGCAGCGCTTGCACGTCCATTCCCGGACGTGGAGGGGCTTGGGACCGTCCTTGGTGCCGCACACGGAGCAGATCTGGGAGGTCGGCTCGAAGCGGCCGATCTTCCCGAAGTAGCGGCCGTGTTTGACGGCTTTGTACTCCAGCATGCCGACGAACGAGGACCATCCGGCGTCATGCACGGACTTGGCCAGCCTGGTGCGGGCGAGACCGGACACCGCGAGGTCTTCCACGTACACCGCTTGGTTGTCGCGGATGATGCGTGTGGAGGCCTTGTGATGCCAGTCCCGCCGCCTGTCGGCAACCTTGGCGTGCTGACGCGCGACCTTGATACGGGCCTTGGCCCGGTTCCTCGACCCCTTCGCCTTGCGCGACAGCTCCCGCTGCAACCGCTTGAGCTTCCTCTCCGCACGACGCAGGAACTTCGGCGAGCTGATGCAGGTGCCATCGGAGAGGACAGCGAAGGTGGACAGACCGAGGTCGATACCGACCTCGGTTTCCAGCTCGGGGAGGACATCGGGTTCGGTGTCCACGACGAAGCTCATGAAATACCGGCCGGACGAGTCCCTGATGACGGTGAGGGACGTGGGCGCCGCGGGCAACGGGCGGGACCACTGGACCTTGATGTGGCCGACCTTGGCCACGTACACGGTGCCGTTGCCCTGGAGGGAGAAGGCGTTGGTGTTCAGCCGGATGGACTGTCGAGTGTCCTTCTTCGACTTGTACCGGGGCAGGGAAGCCCTCGGCCCCTTGCGCTTGCCCTTGATCGAGTCGAAGAAGTTCCTGTAAGCGGTGTCCAGATCTCGCAGAGACTGCTGGAGAACGACCGCCGACACCTCCGCGAGCCATGCACGCTCCTCGGTGCGCTTGGCCTGGGTGATGTACACCTTGGACAACTCACCCGATGTGACGTAGGGCAACCCGGCCGCGCGCGCTTCCTCGCGAGCCCGTAGGCAGTCGTTCCACACCACCCGGGCACACCCGAACGCGCGGTTCAGCGCACGGCACTGGAGCGCATCCGGGTACATCCGGTAGTTGTAGCGAAGCTGCATACGCATGATCCTGGGGAAACCGACCGCAGAGAACAGCGAAACGAGCATAAGCGCGGCAGATATGCGATTTCGATGAGAAAATGGCCGGTTTCGTTGATCGTTGAGCCGTACAGTCACGGCCACACAACGAGGGGACGGACGACATGGCGATCAGCCGCAGACGACTCCTGACGACCGGCGGCGCGCTCGCGCTGACGGGCGGCCTCGCCGCCGCGTGCGGTTCGAACACCGGGCGTGGCGGCGGGGGTTCGGGGCCCGGGTTGTCGCAGTGGTACCACCAGTACGGCGAGCCGGGCACCGAGCGGGCGGTGCGGCGGTACGCGGGCGCGTACAAGGACGCGGACGTACGGGTCCAGTGGCGGCCCGGCGACTACGACCAGCAGACCTCCGCGGCGCTGCTGACCGGCTCGGGGCCCGATGTGTTCGAGGTCAACGGCCCGACGCTGGACCAGATCCGGGGCGGCCAGGTCGTCGACCTCACCGATCTGGTCGGGGGCGTCCGGGACGACTTCCACCCGGCGGCCCTCAAGCCGAAGATCTGGGACGGCCGGGTGTGGGCGGTCCCGCAGGTCGTCGACACCCAGCTGCTCTACTACCGCAGGAGCCTGCTGGACAAGGCGGGGGTACGGCCGCCGACGACGCTGGACGAGCTGGTCGACGCGGCGAGGCGGCTCACGGACTCCCGGGTCAAGGGCCTCTTCCTCGGCAACGACGGCGGCGCGGGCGTCCTCGGCGGCACGCCCCTCTACGCGGCGGGCCTCTCCCTGGTCACCGACGACGGCAGGGCCGGTTTCGACGACCCGGCCGCGGCCCGCGCGCTCGGCAAGATCCACCGGTTGTACGCCGACAGGTCGCTGCTGCTGGGCGCGCCCGCCGACTGGTCCGACCCGTCCGCGTTCGTCCAGGGGCTGACCGCGATGCAGTGGTCCGGACTGTGGGCGCTGCCCCAGGTGAAGAAGGCGCTGGGCGACGACTTCGGGGTGCTGCCGTTCCCCGCGGACGGCCCGTCGGGGAAGCCCGCCGTGCCGGTCGGCGCGTACGGCTCCGCGGTGAGCGCCCGCAGCGGCCACCGGGACGCGGCCAAGGCGTATGTGAAGTGGCTGTGGGTCGACCGCACCGACTATCAGGAGGACTTCGCGCTCTCCTACGGATTTCACATACCGTCCCGTCTGTCGCTCGCCGCGAAGGCGAGCCGGCTCAAAGAGGGGGCGGCGGCGGAAGCGGTGCGCTTCACGGCCGAGCACGGCTACGCGCAGCCCCTTCTGTGGACGGTGGCGAGCAGAACCGCCTATCAGGATGCTCTCAGCCGCATCATCAAGGGCGGCGCCGACCCCGAGGGCGAGTTGAGGGCGGCGCTCCGCACCACGGAGGCCGAACTCCGGCGCGTACAGAAGAAGTCCTGAATGGCGGCGCCCGGCAGCACACGACGGCGCACCACCCCACGCGAGCGGAATCAGACCCTCTGGTTTTGGGTTTTCGTCGGTCCGTTCGCCATCGGCCTCGCTCTTTTCACCTATGTGCCGCTCGCCTGGAGCGTCTGGCTCAGCTTCTTCGACGCCCGCAACACGGTCTCCCCGACACGCTTCGTCGGTCTCGGCAACTACACGGCGGTACTGGGCGAACCCGCTTTCCGGGACGCGTTGGCGACCTTCACGGTCTTCACCGCCTTCATCGTCCCGGCCACGTACGCGCTGTCGCTCGGACTGGCCCTGGCGGTCGGCAGGCTGCGCTTCGCGCGCGCATTCTTCCGGTCGGTTTTCTTTCTGCCGACCGCGTGCTCCTACGTCGTCGCGGCGCTGGTCTGGAAGCTGTCGATCTTCAACGGGGTGCGGTTCGGCCTGGCCAACACCGTGCTGGGCTGGTTCGGCGCCGAGCAGGTCGCCTGGCTGTCGACCACCGATCCGCCCTGGTACTGGCTGGTCCTGGTGACCGTCCGGCTCTGGCTCCAGACCGGCTTCTACATGGTGCTGTTCCTCGCCGGGCTGCAGCGCATCCCGCCACAGCTCTACGAGGCTGCCGCCGTCGACGGCGCCCGGCCGGGCTGGCAGACCTTCCGCCACATCACCTTCCCGGCGCTGCGCGCCACGTCGGTGGCGGTGGTGCTGCTGCTGGTCGTCAACGCCTTCCAGGCGTTCGACGAGTTCTACAACCTGCTGTCGGACGCCCGCGGTTATCCGCCCTACGCGCGGCCGCCGCTGGTCTACCTCTACTACACGGCGCTCGGGCAGGAGCAGAACCTCGGTCTCGGCAGCGCGGGCGCGGTCGTCCTCGCCCTGGTCATCGCAGTGGTGACGGTGGTCCAGGCCCGCTGGTCCGGGCTCGGCAGGCAGCGGAACGAGGAGGGGTGAGGGATGGACGACGCTCTCGTACGGGTGGGCCGGGCGCTGCGGCTGGTGCTGCTGATCGCGCTGGCCGTGGTGTTCCTGGTCCCGTTCTATCTGCTCGTGCGCAACGGCCTGGCCACCGAGGCGGACATCACCGCGCCCGGCTGGACGTTCTTCCCCCGCGAGCTGCGCTGGTCGAACGTGCGCGAGCTGTTCGACGACCCGAGCGTGCCGATGGCGCACGCGCTGCTCAACTCGACGCTGATCGCGGTGGCGACCACGCTCGGCACGCTGCTGCTCGCCTCGCTGGCCGGCTACGGCCTGGCCCGTATCCCGTACCGGCACGCGAACGCCGTCCTCTACGCGGTCCTGGGCACGCTCATGGTGCCGGCGGCGGTCACGTTCGTGCCGTCCTTCGTGCTGGTCTCCTCGCTGGGCTGGGTGTCCACGCTGCACGGGCTGATCGTGCCGACGCTGTTCAGCGCCTTCGCCTGCTTCGTCTTCCGGCAGTACTTCCTGGGCTTCCCCCGGGAGTTGGAGGACGCGGCCCAGGTGGACGGGCTGGGTCCGTGGCGCACGTACTGGCGCGTCGTCGTGCCCAACGCGCGGCCGGTGTTCGCGTCGGTCGGCGCGATCGTCTTCATCGGCGCCTGGAACGCCTTCCTGTGGCCGCTGGTCATCGGACAGGACCGGGACGCGTGGACGGTGCAGGTGGCGCTGTCGACGTTCACCACGGCGCAGAGCGTCAACCTCCACGAGCTGTTCGTCGCCGCCGCGGTGTCGATCCTGCCGCTGCTGGTGGTCTTCGTGGCGCTCCAGCGCTACATAGTTGCGGGTGCGGAGCGGTCGGGGATCGACGGCTGAGGGCGGCGGACGGGCTGCGGGGCGCGGTGGCCGCCCCGCAGCAGCGCGGCGCCCAGCGGCGTCAGGGTGTGCATCACCGCGCTGCCGTTGCGCAGGGTCAGCACGAGGCCCGCCTCGCGCAGCACGCCCGCGTGCTGGCTGGCGGAGGCCGCCGACACCCCGACGCGGCGGGCGAGTTCACTGGTGGTGCAGCCGCCGCCGATGGAGCCGAGCACGGCGGAGCGGGTGTGCCCGACGAGCTTGCCCAGCGACCGCGGCGGCGCCTCGACGGGCGGCGAGGACTCCGACATGTGCCGGGCCGGGTAGACGAGAACGGGCGGCAGCTCGGGGTTGACGTAGGTGACCGGCGTCCGGCGGCAGAAGAACGAGGGAACCAGCAGCAGGCCCCGGCCGTTGAGGAAGACGTCGCGGTCCACGGGGTAGTCGGCCTCCAGTACGGGGGCCCGCCAGCGCATCATCGGCGGCAGCGAGGACAGCAGCGCGTCGGCGCCGCCGTCCAGCAGCGCCCGGCCGCGCACCGCGCGGTCCGCCTCTATCTGCGCCTGTATATGGGACCAGTAGGGGGCGATGGCCGCCTCGTGGTAGGCGTGCAGCGCGCCCGTCAGCTTGGCGAAGGCCCGGGGGTCGCCCTCCGCCATGGATCGTATCCAAGCGGGGAGCGTGCGGACCGTGGAGAGCCTGCCCAGCTCCCGGTGCACCCGGTCGGGCGGGGTCTCGCGCAGCGCCTGCATGCCCGAGTCCAGTCCGAGTACGCCTTCGGGGGGCGTCAGGAAGTCCGGAAAATAGCCGCGGGAGGGAACCAGCGGGGCGAGAAGCCGAGTTTCACCATTCAACCTGGCCCGGGTTTCCGACCGCCAATCGCCGAAGATCGACTCGCCTTGTTTGTCCCGGAGCCGGTGCAGGCTCAATACGGTTTCCCAGAGTGCGTCCGGGTCTCCGGCCAGGCGCAACCGGGCCAGATCGAGTCCAGTGAAATGGACGCGTAGCACCAAACCCCCACATGAGACATCCGCAACCACCCCCCGCTCACTGAGTATGCACACCGATACGAGCTGTTACCACGCCCTTTTGGCCACAGTTGAAAGGACTCGCGGGGAACGTCTGCGAAGCGAAATGCTATTCACGCACTCGGGGCTGCTCCCGCTCGTTCCCGTGGGGGGTGGCGAGCGAAAAAGCGGCCGCTGAGTATGCGAGTTGCCGCCCGAGCCGATGCGGGCGGCAACAACTCCCGGTGGGGGAGTAAGAGGGGCGGCGCTCCCGCACGGGCGCCGCCCCTTCGCCGTGCGGCGGGCTTCCGGTTGCGGGGTACGCCCACGTTACGTACGGGTTACCACCCGGGGGCTCCGCTTCGTTCGGATGCGGGTCTCTGATCCGGTTGCGCCCGTCCTGCCCTTCGTCTGCGGGCCGGTGGGGGCTGTGTGCATCCGGGGCCGGGGCCGCGGAAGGGCACGGATCAGAGCCTGGTCGCGGAGCTGCCGTCCGGCGGCTGCCCGCAGTACCGGGG
>NZ_JBSFWT010000095.1:0-26445 GCF_053594975.1 Streptomyces sp. NPDC002537 | reverse complement strand
GTGTCGCCTGGTTATTTTTTATGTTTGTGGGGACGGGCTGAATTCAGCCCGTCCGGCGTTTGAGGACACCGCGCGTCAGCGCGGTCGGGGGTCTGGGGGACTCCCCAGGTGGGCGAGGGCCACGCCCAGTGCCCCGTCCGGCGGTGTCGCGACCGTCGGCGGGATGCCCGTCCCGTCGTACGTCGTGCGGTGGTCGGCCGCGCTCAGGTACTCCTCGTTCGGGAGCCAGAACCGCCAGCCGTTCGGCAGTGTCCGCTCCAGCCGGTCCGAGAACAGCCCCTGCGTGTTCTCCCCGACGAGCACCGGTGCCGGGCCGCGGCCCAGCAGCGCCTGGGTGAGGGTCTCGCCCGCGCTGATCGTCAGCCGGCTGGTGAGGACGGCCAGCGGCCCGGTGTGGACCGGGCCCCGGTGCGGGCGCACCGCGATCGGTTCGGCGGGTGTGAACTTCCGTGGGTCCCGGGCGTCGTTCCGCGCGTGCTTGAGATAGGCCGGGTACGGCCGCGCGGTCAGCCGTTCGGCGACGTCCAGGGCGAGGCGGTCGGAGCCGCCGCCGTTGAGCCGCAGATCGAGGACCAGACCGCGCAGGGCGTCCGGGCCGCTCGTCCGGTCGGGGGCGAACACCTCGTCCAGGGCCTTGGTGAGGGTGGCCCTGTCGGCCTCGTAGGTGTTCCCCTTGGCGTAGTCCTGGAACGTGGTGATGCGGAGGAAGCCGATCCGGCCGGGCAGCTCGGCGTAGGTGATCTGCCCGTCCGCCCAGGCCCGTTGGCCCTTGCCGCCGGCCGCCTCGACGCTCTCGGCGACGGCCCGGCCGATACGGTTCCGCTCCTGCTTGTCGGGGAGGACGGTGTCCTCGCGGTGCCCGCTGAAGAAGCCTTCGGGGTGCTGCGGGTCGACCCGGCCGGTGTGCCCGTCGTGGAGCGGCCGGATCATCTCCGCGAGGGCCGAGAACAGCTCGTCCTTGCCGGTCGTGGCGGTGATCTTCGGCCGGTAGCGGTCCCGCACGGCGTTCCAGTCGATGTGCCGCGCGGCGAAGAAGGGGTAGTTCTCGGCGTAGGTCTGCCAGAAGGTGTCGAAGACCTTCCGCGGGTCCGCGTCCGGGCTCGGCCCGGTGGTGGTGCGGCAGTCCGCGGGCAGCGCGGCGATCCGGCGCAGTGTGCGGTGGCCCACGTCGTCGCCGAACGCCAGCACCGCCCGGTCGCGGCCCTTCGGCGTCACCGTGACGGGTGCCTCGCCGTCCTGGCGGAACGGCCCGGTGGTGTCCGTGCGGGCGGCCGTCAGCTCGCCGGGCAGACAGCCGGCGGACGTGGTCTCGTACGTGCGCAGCGTGCGGCCGCCGCCCGCGAAGGCGACGACCGTGCCGTAGCCGTCCATGCGCCAGGTGCCGTCGAGCGCCGCCGGGCGGGGCGCGGTGCCGGGGCCGCGGGCGACCGCGCTCCCGGTGCCCATGGCGGTGGTCAGGGCGACCGTCGCGGCGAGGAGGAGCGCCGCGGCGCGGGGAGTACGGCTTCGGACGGACATGCGGACCTCGCGGGTGTGCGGGCTGGCGTGATGCGAAAAGCCTGCCGGTCGCGGGGGCGCGGGCGCCATGGAGAGGTCACCCGGAGCGGTGGTGGGGCTGTCCCCAGGAACCCTGACGGGGGTGGCCGTCGCGGGCGGGCCCCGGAACCTCGTATGGTCGTATCCGTGTTGGAGGAGATGCGGATCCGGTCCTTGGGCGTCATTGATGACGCGGTGGTCGAGCTGTCGCCCGGTTTCACCGCGGTGACGGGGGAGACCGGCGCGGGCAAGACCATGGTCGTCACCAGCCTCGGTCTGCTGCTCGGCGGGCGCGCCGACCCCGCGCTGGTGCGCGTCGGCGCCAAGACCGCGGTCGTCGAGGGGAGGATCACCGTCGACCGCCGGTCGCCCGCGGCCGTACGGGCGGAGGAGGCGGGCGCCGAACTCGACGACGGCACGCTGCTGATCAGCCGCACCCTCTCCGCGGAGGGACGCTCGCGGGCCCATGTGGGCGGCCGGAGCGTGCCCGTGGGCCTGCTCGGCGAGCTGGCCGACGACCTCGTGGCGGTGCACGGACAGACCGACCAGCAGGGGCTGCTGCGGCCCGCCAGGCAGCGCGCGGCCCTCGACCGCTACGCGGGCGACGCCGTGGCCGTGCCGCTCGCCAAGTACGCCGGGGCCTACCGCAGGCTGCGCGCCGTCGCCGCCGAGCTGACCGGGCTGACCACGCGGGCCCGCGAGCGGGCGCAGGAAGCGGACCTGCTGCGCTTCGGCCTCGACGAGGTCGCCGCCGTCGAGCCGCTGCCCGGCGAGGACACCGAGCTGGCCGCCGAGGCGTCCCGGCTCGGGCACGCCGAGGCCCTCGCCTCCGCCGCCACCGTCGCGCACGCCGCCCTCGCAGGGAACCCCGAGGACCCCGAGGGCATCGACGCCGCCACCCTGGTCGCCGGGGCACAGCGCGCCGTCGAGGCCGTACGCTCCCACGACCCGGCACTCGCCGGGCTCGCCGACCGGATCGGCGAGATCGGCATCCTGCTCGCCGATGTGGCCGGGGAGCTCGCGAGTTACGCCTCCGACCTGGACGCGGACCCGCGGCGGCTCGCCGCCGTGGAGGAGCGGCGCGCGGCCCTGTCGCACCTGACGCGCAAGTACGGCGCGGACATCGCGGGCGTCCTCGCCTGGGCGGAGGAGAGCGCCGGCCGCCTCGGCGAGCTGGAGGGCGACGACGAGCGCATCGCCGGACTGACCGCCGAACGGGACGCGCTGCGCGCCGAACTCGGCGACCTGGCACAGGCACTGACCGACGCCCGGACCGAGGCGGCGGAACGCTTCGCCGAGGCCGTCACCGAGGAACTCGCCTCCCTCGCCATGCCGCACGCGCGGGTGTCCTTCGCGATCCGGCAGACGGAGGTGCCGGAGGCGGACGCCGCCGACGGCATCGAGGTCGGCGGGCGGGCCGTCACCTACGGGCCGCACGGCGCCGACGAGGTCGAGCTGTACCTCGCCCCGCACCCCGGCGCCCAGCCGCGGCCCATCGCCAAGGGCGCCTCGGGCGGTGAGCTGTCGCGTGTCATGCTCGCCGTCGAGGTGGTCTTCGCGGGCTCCGACCCCGTGCCCACCTATCTCTTCGACGAGGTCGACGCCGGGGTCGGCGGCAAGGCGGCCGTCGAGGTCGGCCGCCGGCTGGCCCGCCTCGCGCAGTCCGCGCAGGTCGTGGTCGTCACCCACCTCCCGCAGGTGGCCGCCTTCGCGGACCGCCACCTCGTCGTCGAGAAGACCCACGAGGGCTCGGTGACCCGCAGCGGCGTCCAGGCGATGGAGGGGGAGGCGCGCATCCGCGAGCTGTCCCGCATGCTGGCGGGCCAGGAGGATTCCCGCCTGGCGCGGGCTCATGCCGAGGAATTGCTGGCGGCGGCTCGGGGGGTTTGACCGGGGCGCCGAGCTTCGGCTGCGGGCCGGTTCGCCCTGTTGCCTTAGCCATGTTGTCGCGATCGGGGGCGCGGATGGCGCCGAGAATCACCTATGTGAGTGAATCCGCGGATACGTGGGCGAGATAACGCGGCCAACCTGCGAGACGGTGGTGCCCGGATGTCGGTGCCGGCTGGCATCCTGGGCGCGGCACCGCAGCGCCCCCTCCTCGCCCGACGCCACATTCAGGAGCTTCACCCGCGTGAGCAGCACACCCGCCTCGCCGCACGGGCGCCCACCCCTGCACGCAGTGCAAGTGCTGGGCGGGGGCGGCTCGGGCAGCGGGCCGCACGTGCGCTCCCTCGCCGCCGGGCTCGTCGCCCGGGGGCTGCGGGTCACGGTGTGCGCGCCGCGCCGCACGGGGGAGGGGTACGGCTTCACGGGCGCCGGGGCCGTCGGCGGCGCCTCCTTCGCACCGCTGCGCACCGGCCCGGACGCCCTGGCCGTCGCCCGCATCCGGGCGGCGACGGCGGGCGCGGACGTGGTGCACGCGCACGGCCTGCGGTCGGGGGTGCTGGCCGCGCTCGCGCTGCGGGGGCGGCGCACGCCCCTGGTCGTCACCTGGCACACGAGGGCGCGCGCGGCGGGCGCACGCGCCCAGTTCGTCCGGCTGATGGAGCGGAAGGCGGCCCGCACGGCGGCCGTGGTCCTCGGGGTGACCTCGGAACTCGTCGACCGCGCCCGGCTGCGCGGCGCGCGGGACGCCCGGCTGGCCCCGGTCGCGGTGCCCGCGCCGCGCCCCGCCCCGGAGGACGACGAACCGTCACGGCACAAGGCCCGCGCCGAACTCGGCGCCGTGGCCCGGCCCCTGCTGGTCACCGTCGGCCGACTGGAACCGGACCGGGGCCACGGCCCCCTGCTGGACGCGGCCCGCTCCTGGCGCGCGCTGGACCCGGAGCCGCTGCTGATCGTGGCGGGCGAGGGCCGCGAACGGCCGCTCCTGCAGCGCCGCATCGAGGCGGAGGGCCTGCCGGTCCGCCTCGTGGGCCACCGCGACGACGTACCGGACCTGCTCGCGACGGCCGACGTCGCGATCCTGTCCAGCCGCTGGGAGGCCCGCTCCGTGCTCGCCCAGGAGGCGCTGCACGCGGGCGTCCCCCTGGTGGCCACCGCCGTCGGCGGCGTCCCCGACCTGGTCGGCGACGCCGCCGAACTCGTCCCGTACGGGGACGCCACCGCGCTGGCCGCGGCCGTGAGCCGGCTGCTCGCCGACCCGGGCCGGAGGGCGGAGCTCACGGCGGCGGGACGGGCGCAGGCGGCCACGTGGCCGTCGGAGGACGACACGGTGGCGCATGTCCTGAGCGTGTACGACGAGCTGAGCCGGCGGCGCTAGCCGTGGCGCTGGCCGCTGGGCGAGTGCGGGGTTCCTCGGCTGCGGGTCGTTTGCCGCCTGTGGCGGGAGCGCCCTGCGGGCGCGTCCTCAAACGCCGGACGGGCTGGATGTGCGGGCGTTGTCTGTAGTTTGCGGGCCGCAGGTCAAAGTGCCACGGTCCGTGGAATCCAGCCCGTCCGGCGATTGAGGACACCGCGCGGAGCGCGGTCCGGGGTGGCCGGGCCGCACCCGGGCACAGGACCAGGGCGGAGCCCGAGCCGCGGGCTGGGGAAGAGGGCCTAGCCCAGGCCTAGCCCACGTGTCTGCGCGCCCGTAGCGCCAGGTTCAAGGAGAGTGTCGTCTGCGGGTCCTCCAGGTCCGTGCCGAGGAGGCGGGCGATGCGGGCCAGGCGGTCGTAGAGGGTCTGGCGGTTGAGGTGGAGCGCGCGGGCCGTCTCCGCCTTGCGGCCCGCGTGGGCCAGATATGTCTCCAGGGTGGGCAGCAGCACCGGGCGTGCCGTGCGGTCGTGGGCGACGAGCGGCCCGATCACCCGGTCCACGAACGCCGCCAGGTCGCCCTGCGTCCGCAACCGCCACAGCAGCACGTCCACGTCCAGCTGCCGCACGTCGTGCCAGGGCCGGTCCGGCAGGCCCCGGGCCGCCGTCGCCGCCTCCGCCGCGTGCCGCAGGCCCGCCCCGGCCGCCGCCCACCCGGTCGGCGCCCCGGCCACCACCACCGGCTGCCGGAGGCCCGCCCGCGCCACCCCGGACCGCAGCGCTCCCGCCACCCGCCCCGCGACCGCGGACCGCTCCGCCTCGTCCCGCAGGCCCACCAGCAGGGGTATCCGCCCCTCCGGCAGCCGTACGCCCAGCAGCACCGGTACCCCCACCCCGGCCAGTTCCTCCTGCACCGCGCACGCCAGCGCCGCCCAGCAGTCCGCGGGCACCAGGTCCGTCGGCAGTTGCAGCACCACCGGCAGCAGCGGCCCCGGGCCCGGCCGGAAGCCCAGCACCCGGGCCTGGGCGGGGGCGTCCGCGGCGTCGACCCGGCCGTCCGCGAGGTCGGACAGGAAATCGCCCCGGCCGCGCGCCGCCAGCTCCTCCTCCTGCCGCGCCCGGAGCAGGACGACGGCCAGCAGCCCGGCCGCGCGGTCCGCCGCGATCCGGTGCACGGGCGCCAGCGGGGCGTTCACCGGGAGCACGGTCAGCCGGGCCCGCACCGCGTCCGGACCGGGGCCCCGGCCGGGGATGTCCGTGGTCAGCGCACCCGCGAGCGCCGTGTCCCGCAGCCCCTCCCACACCTGGAGCGGATCGGCGGCGCCCGCCCGGCCCGCGGGCCCGGCCGCGTACAGCAGCCGCCCGTCCGGCGTCTGCAGGAAGACCGGGTTCCCGGCGAAGCCCGCGAACAGCCGCAGCACCTCCGGCACCCCGCCCCCGCCCAGCAGCACCTCCGTGCACTGCCGGTGCACCTCCTCGGCGCGTTGCAGCAGGGCGTAGTGCTCGTTGACCAGCTCGGTGTGGATCTCCTCGGTCACCGCGACGAACGGCACCTCCCGGTGCAACTGCACCAGCGGCAGCCCGTACGAACGGGCTGTGTCCACGACCGCGGCGGGCAGCGTCGCGAACCGCGCGCCCAGCTCGACCACCAGCGCCGCGATGTCCCGCTCCGCCAGTCCGCGGACGAAACCGCGCTGCTCCGCCGGGCGGCTGCCCAGCCCGAGACCGGTGGTCAGCAGCAGCTCGCCGCCCTTGAGGAGCGCGGCGATGTTCGGCGCCTCGCCCGCGTGCACCCAGCGCACCGGCCGGTCCAGCCGGTCGCCCGCGGCCAGCACCTCCGGCAGGCCCCTGCGCAGGGCGGGCAGCTCCAGCGCCCGCGCCACCGTGATCGTCCCGTGCGCTTCCATGACCGGAACCTACTCGGACCGCCCCCGGCCGGGCCACCGTCCGCCGTCGCCACGGGGACCGTAGGCGCCGCACGGCGCCGCCCCTACCCTGTCCGGCATGACCGCAGCCCCCGAGAGCCCCGAGTCCGCGTCGCCCCACATATCCCGGGAACCCGGCCCGGCCGACCCCGCCGCCGTCCAGCGGCACACCGTCCGGGTACTGATGACGGCACAGGTCGCCGCGGGCATCGGCATGGGCTCGATGATCTCCTCCGGCGGGATACTCATCGAGCACCTCACGGGCTCCGAGGCCGTCGCCGGGTTCGGCACCACCCTCACCACCCTCGGCGCCGCCCTGCTCTCCGTCCCCCTGGCCACGCTCTCCCGGGCCCGCGGGCGCCGCGCCGGACTCCGCACCGGCTGGCTGGTCGCCGCCGTCGGAGCGCTGACCGTACTCCTGGCCGCCGGGGCGCGCCTGCCGCCGCTGGTGCTGCTCGGCATGCTGCTCATCGGCGCCGGCACCGCCGCCAACCTCCAGTCCCGCTACGCGGCCACCGACCTCGCACCGCCCCGCTCCCGGGCACGGGCGCTGTCCCTCGTCGTCTGGTCCACCACCGTCGGCAGCGTCCTCGGGCCCAACCTCAGCGGCCCCGGCGCCGCCGTAGGCCGCGCGCTCGGGGTGCCCGAGGCCGCGGGCACCTTCGCCTTCTCCCTCGTCGCCTTCGCCGCGGGCGCGGCGATCGTCCACGTACGGCTGCGCCCCGACCCCCTGCTGTCGGCCGCCGGGAACGCCGCCGGGAACACCGCCGGAGCCCCCGGCGAGGCCGCCGCCCGGGTCCGGTTCCGTACCCGAATGGGCGGAGCCCTGCGTCATGTGTCGGCATCACCCTCGGCACTGACCGGGCTGACCGCACTGGTCCTCGGGCACGCCGTGATGGTGTCCGTGATGACGATGACGCCCATTCATCTCTCGCACCACGGCGCTTCGTTGAGCCTCGTCGGCTTCACCGTCAGCCTGCACATCGCCGGGATGTACGGCCTGTCACCGCTGGTGGGACGGCTGACGGACCGGATCGGCCGGGTGCCGGTGATCCTGCTCGGGCAGGTGGTCTACGTGGCCGCGACCCTGCTCGCGGGCACCGCGGGCGACCGCCGGTGGGCGATCACGGCCGGGCTGCTGCTCCTCGGCATCGGCTGGTCCTGTGCGACCGTCGCCGGGTCCACCCTGCTCAGCGAGTCCGTCGACGCCGAGCACCGGGCGGAGGTCCAGGGCCTCTCCGACACCCTGATGAACCTGGTGGGCGCGGCGGGCGGGGCGCTCTCCGGCGGCCTGGTCGCCGCCGCGGGCTACGGCGGCCTCAACGCCGCCGCAGCCGTGCTGGTCCTCCCCGTCAGCGCCGCCGCGCTGTACTTCGCCCTCCGGAACCCGGAGCGGCGCCGGCCCCCCGGCCCCTAGCCCCCGAAGGCGCTCGACGCGGTGAGCCGCAGCGCCGTGTCGATCAGCGGCACGTGGCTGAACGCCTGCGGGAAGTTCCCCACCTGCCGCTGGAGCCGCGGGTCCCATTCCTCCGCGAGCAGCCCCAGGTCGTTGCGGAGCGCCAGCAGCTTCTCGAACAGCTGCCGCGCCTCGTCGACCCGGCCGATCATCGCCAGGTCGTCGGCGAGCCAGAACGAACAGGCCAGGAACGCCCCCTCGTCGCCCTCCAGCCCGTCCACGCCGCACTCGTCCCCGGCCGTCGGGTAGCGCAGGACGAAGCCGTCCGGGGTCGACAGCTCCCGCTGGATCGCCTCGATGGTGCCGATGACCCGCTTGTCGTCGGGCGGCAGGAAGCCCATCTGCGGGATCAGCAGCAGGGAGGCGTCCAGCTCCTTCGACCCGTAGGACTGGGTGAAGGTGTTGCGCTCCTTGTCGTACCCCTTCTCGCACACGTCCCGGTGGATGTCGTCGCGCAGCTCGCGCCACCGCTCCAGCGGGCCGTCCACGTCGCCGGACTCGATGAGCTTGATGGTGCGGTCCACCGCCACCCAGGCCATGACCTTGGAGTGCACGAAGTGGCGGCGCGGGCCGCGGACCTCCCAGATGCCCTCGTCCGGCTCGTTCCAGTGGTCCTCGAGGTAGCCGATCAGGCGGAGCTGGAGCAGCGAGGCGTAGTCGTTGCGGGCCAGGCCCGTCATATGGGCCAGGTGCAACGCCTCGGTGACCTCGCCGTAGACGTCCAGCTGGAGCTGGCCCGCCGCGCCGTTGCCGATCCGCACGGGCGAGGAGTTCTCGTAGCCCGGCAGCCACGGCAGCTCCGCCTCGCCGAGCTCCCGCTCCCCGGCGATCCCGTACATGATCTGCAGGTTCTCCGGGTCGCCCGCGACCGCGCGCAGCAGCCACTCGCGCCAGGCGCGGGCCTCCTCGCGGTAGCCGGTGCGCAGTAGCGAGGAGAGGGTGATCGCCGCGTCCCGCAGCCAGGTGAAGCGGTAGTCCCAGTTCCGGGAGCCGCCGATGTCCTCGGGCAGCGAGGTGGTCGGCGCGGCCACGATGCCGCCCGTCGGCGCGTAGGTGAGCGCCTTGAGCGTGATCAGCGAACGGACGACGGCGTCCCGGTAGGGGCCGTGGTACGTGCAGTGCTCGACCCAGTCCCGCCAGAAGTCCTCCGTGGCCACCAGCGAGCCCTCGGGGTCGGGCAGTGCCGGGGCCTCGTGGTGCGAGGGCTGCCAGCTGATCGTCAGGGCCACCCGCTCACCGGGGGCGACGGTGAAGTCGGAGTACGTGGTGAGGTCCTTGCCGAAGGTCTCGGCGGCGGTGTCCAGCCACACCGAGTCGGGCCCCGCCACGGCCACCGTGCGGTCGCCGACCTTGTGCACCCAGGGCACGACCCGCCCGTAGGAGAAGCGCATCCGCAGCGCGGAGCGCATCGGCACCCGGCCGCTGACCCCCTCCACGATCCTGATCAGCTGGGGCGCGCCGTCGCGCGGCGGCATGAAGTCGATCACCCGCACGGTGCCGCGCGGGGTGTCCCACTCGGATTCGAGCACAAGGGAATCCCCCCGGTACCGGCGGCGGTCGGCCCGCGGTGGCGCCGCCCCCGAGGGATGCGCCGGGCCCACCCGCCAGAAGCCGTGCTCCTCCGTGCCGAGCAGACCGGCGAACGCGGCATGGGAGTCAAAGCGGGGGAGACACAGCCAGTCGGCCGTGCCGTCCCGGCAGACCAGGGCAGCGGTCTGCATGTCACCGATCAGTGCGTAATCCTCGATACGCCCGGCCACGTCATCTCCAGTCGAACGGCCACGTGACCCCGAAGGGTCCCCACTGCGGTCAAGCGATCTTTAGACGAGCTCTTGTTCCGGGAAATGGCGGGGATGGTGCCGTGCCGGCCGGCTCGCTGCGTGTGTCCGAGCAGGATACGACGCGGAGTTGGTGCGACGCGCGACGGTTGGCGGACGAATCTGAGCCGAATGGGTGGCCTGTGACACCGCCTGTGACACCACCCGGGATGCCGCCCTCGGAGCGGGCCGGACGGGGGTCCCGGAGGCACCCCGGAACGGCCCCCGAGCAGCCCCGGAGGAGCCCCCGAGCAGCCCCCGGACCGGGGGCGACGCGTCAGCGGACGCGTTCGCGCCGGGGCGCTGATACCCTGGTACCCCGTGGACCGGTGGGCGCAAGACCCCCCAACCGCAGCGACGGCACCCCCGAATGAAACCGGGTGATCGCCGATACGCACCTCACCTCGCGACCACGGGAGCCCCCCTTTGGCCATTGCCGCAAAGCCCACGACGACCAAGCACCTCTTCGTCACGGGGGGTGTCGCCTCCTCGCTCGGCAAGGGGCTGACCGCCTCCAGCCTGGGCGCGCTGCTCAAGGCGCGGGGTCTGCGGGTCACGATGCAGAAGCTCGACCCGTACCTCAACGTCGACCCGGGCACGATGAACCCGTTCCAGCACGGTGAGGTCTTCGTCACCAACGACGGAGCCGAGACCGACCTGGACATCGGTCACTACGAGCGCTTCCTCGACGTGGACCTCGACGGGTCCGCCAACGTCACCACCGGCCAGGTCTACTCCACCGTGATCGCCAAGGAGCGGCGCGGCGAGTACCTGGGCGACACCGTGCAGGTCATCCCGCACATCACCAACGAGATCAAGCACCGCATCCGGCGCATGGCGACCGACGACGTCGATGTCGTCATCACCGAGGTCGGCGGCACCGTCGGCGACATCGAGTCGCTGCCGTTCCTGGAGACGGTCCGTCAGGTCCGCCACGAGGTCGGCCGCGACAACGTCTTCGTCGTGCACATCTCGCTGCTGCCCTACATCGGCCCCTCCGGCGAGCTGAAGACCAAGCCGACCCAGCACTCCGTCGCCGCGCTGCGCAACATCGGCATCCAGCCCGACGCGATCGTGCTGCGCGCCGACCGCGAGGTCCCCACCGCCATCAAGCGCAAGATCTCGCTGATGTGCGACGTGGACGAGGCCGCCGTGGTCGCCGCCATCGACGCCCCGTCGATCTACGACATCCCGAAGGTCCTGCACACCGAGGGCCTGGACGCCTATGTCGTCCGCAAGCTGGACCTGCCGTTCCGCGACGTGAACTGGACCCAGTGGGAGGACCTGCTGGACCGCGTCCACAACCCCGCGCACGAGGTCACCGTCGCGCTCGTCGGCAAGTACATCGACCTGCCCGACGCCTACCTGTCGGTCACCGAGGCCATCCGCGCCGGCGGCTTCGCCAACCGCGCCAAGGTCAAGGTCAAGTGGGTCGCCTCCGACGACTGCAAGACCCCGGCCGGTGCGCAGAAGCAGCTCGGCGACGTCGACGCGATCTGCGTCCCGGGCGGCTTCGGCGACCGCGGCGTGAACGGCAAGGTCGGCGCGATCACCTACGCCCGCGAGAACAAGGTCCCGCTGCTGGGCCTCTGCCTGGGCCTCCAGTGCGTCGTCATCGAGGCCGCGCGCAACCTGGCGGGCATCGAGGGCGCCAACTCCACCGAGTTCGACCCGGCCACCGCCAACCCGGTGATCTCCACCATGGCCGAGCAGCTGGACATCGTCGCCGGCGAGGGCGACATGGGCGGCACCATGCGCCTGGGCATGTACCCGGCCAAGCTCGCCGAGGGCTCCATCGTCCGCGAGGTCTACGACAACGAGCCCTACGTCGAGGAGCGCCACCGCCACCGCTACGAGGTCAACAACTCCTACCGCGGTGAGCTCGAGAAGGCCGGCCTGGTCTTCTCCGGCACCTCCCCCGACAACAAGCTCGTCGAGTACGTCGAGTACCCGTGCGACGTGCACCCCTACCTGGTCGCCACCCAGGCGCACCCGGAGCTGCGCTCCCGCCCGACCCGCCCGCACCCGCTCTTCGCGGGCCTGGTGAAGGCGGCCGTCCAGCGCAAGCAGGGCTGACCTATACGGTTGCCGGGGTGAGGGGCCTGCCGGGCCCCCACCCCGGTTTTCTGTTTTCTGGAGGACGTAGCAATGGGCATCAAGGACACCCCCGAGGAGTGGCGGGTCACCGCGACCGCGACCCCCTTCGTCGGCAACAAGACCAGCGTGCGCACGGACGAGGTGGTCATGCCGGACGGTTCCACCGTCAAGCGCGACTACCAGGTGCACCCGGGCTCGGTGGCCGTCCTCGCCCTCGACGAGCAGGACCGGGTACTGGTGATCAGGCAGTACCGGCACCCGGTGCGCCAGAAGCTCTGGGAGATCCCCGCCGGGCTGCTCGACATCCCCGGTGAGAACCCGCTGCACGCCGCCCAGCGCGAGCTCTTCGAGGAGGCGCACGTCAAGGCGGAGGACTGGCGGGTGCTGACCGACGTCTACACCACGCCGGGCGGCTGCGACGAGGCGGTCCGGGTCTTCCTGGCGCGGGGTCTGTCCGAGGCCGAGGGGGAGCGGTTCGAGGTCTCCGAGGAGGAGGCCGACATGGAGCTCGCCCGGGTGCCGCTGGAGGAACTGGTACGGGGCGTCCTGGCGGGCGAGCTGCACAACAACTGCCTGGTGGTGGGGGTCATGTCCCTCGCCGCCGCACTGGCCGGCGGCGAGGCCGGCCTGGCGGCCCTGCGCCCGGCGGACGCGGCGTGGCCGGCCCGGCCGTTCGAGGCGTAGCCCTTCGCCGCGTTGTCCTCGAACGCCGGACGGGCTGATGTGCCGGACCGTGGGCTTTGATCCGCGGCCCGCAGGCTACGGACCACCGTCCGCAAGACCAGCCCGTCCGGCGTTCGAGGACGCTCCCGAAGGGAGCTCCCGCCGCAGGCGGCAATGGTTCGGATCCAATCCGAATAGGTGATCTTCAACAGGGCGGCACCCGATGTCCGGGCCCCCACCGGGAGGTGAACTAGGCTCAGGACATGGAGACCGGAGTGTTCGTCGGGCGCCGCCGCGAGTTGGAGGAGCTGCGGGCCGACATCGACCGCACCGGGCTCGACACCCTCGCCGGCCGCAAGGCACCCCGCAGCAGGGTCCTCCTGATCGCCGGCCGCCCCGGCTCCGGCCGCACGGCACTCGCCGAGGAGCTCGCCCGCCGCCTCGCGGCCGACTACCCCGACGGCATCCTCCGCGCCCGCCTCACCGGCGCCGACGGCGAGCCCGTCCCCACCGAACGCACCGCACGGGCCCTGCTCACCGCCATCGGCGCGCCCGTGCCCGCCGGTGCCGAGGAGGACGAGCTGACGGCCGCCCTGCGCACCGCGCTCACCGGGCGGAAGGCCCTGTTGCTCCTCGACGACGCCGCGGGCGCCGAGCAGGTGGACCCGCTGCTGCCGGACGAGCCCGACTGCCTGGTCGTGGCCGTCTCCCGCGGGCCGCTCACCGGTGTGCCCGACGTACGGCCCTGCACCCTCGGCGGCCTGGACACGGCGGCCGGGGTCGAGCTGCTGGAACGGTACGCCGGGCCGACCCGGATCACCTGCGACCCGACGGCCGCGAGCGCCGTCGTCGAGGAGTGCGGCGGCCAGCCCGCGGCGCTCGTCCTGGTCGGCGGCCTGCTGGCGGCCTGCCCCAAGCTCTCCGTCGTCGACGTCGCCACCCGGCTGCGCGAGCTGCCGCCCGCCGAGGACTGCGACAGCGCGGGCCGTACGGTGGCGCGCGCCTTCCGGCTCGCGTACGAGGCGATGCCCGCCTCCCCCGCCCGGATCCTGCGCCTGCTGGCACTGGCCCCCGCGGGCGCGGCCGACGCGCACACCGCCTCCGCGCTGGCGGGCTGCACGGTGGCCGCCGCGCAGACCGCGCTGGACGACCTCGTGGCCCGCGGCATGCTGCGGACCGAGCCCGCGGCCGTCCGGCTGCCGCCGCAGTACTGGGTGCCGGGCTGCCTGATGCGGCAGCTGCGCGTACTGCTGGAGGCCCAGGAGCGGCCCGCCGAGGTCGAGTTGGCGCGGGCCCGGATGCTGGAGCGGACGGTCCGTCAGCTGCACTCGTGCCGGGCGACGGCCGCGACGGGCGACCCGCTGACCCGCAAGCGCCTCGCCGAACTGCCGCGGCCCCTGCGCTTCCCGTCGCCCGCGGCCGCTGAGGAGTGGCTGCGCGGGCGGCTCCCCGCGCTGCTCGCGGCGGCCCGGCTGGCGGTGCGGGACGGCGGGCTCGACACCCTCGCGCGGCGGCTGGTCTCCGCGCTGACCAGGGCGCTGACGGCCCACCTGGGGGCGGAGGAGGCGGGCCCCGAGCTCTACGGCCTGCACCAGCTCGTCCTGGACGTGGCGCGGCGCTGCGAGATGCCGCTGGAGAAGGCGGCCGCCCTGCTCAACCTCGGCGACCTGGACGCCCGCGCCGGCCGCACCCGGACCGCGCTCGGCCGCTACCGGGAGGCGCTGGACTCGGCGCGGGACGCGGCCGACCCGTACGCCACCAGCCGGTCCCTGGAGTCGATCGCCGCCGCGCACCAGGAGCTGGGCGACTGGCAGCGGGCCGCCGACTGGTACCGGCGGGCGCTGGAGCTGCGCCTGACGCGGAGTGAACTCGCCGACGAGGCAAGGGTGTACGGGCGGCTCGGGGCCGTGCACACCTATGCGGGCCAGTGGGGCGAGGCGCTGCGCGACTGGCGCGCGGCGGCGGCCGCGTACCGCAGGCTGCGCGACCTGCCGGGGCACGCCCGCGCGCTGAGCGAGGTCGCCCGGGTGCAGGAGTACGCGGGGCGGTCGCAGGACGCGCTGCGCACCTGCCTGGAGGCGGTCGAGTGCGCGCGGCAGGCGGGCGACGTCCGGCTGCAGGCGGCCGTCCGGCTGCGGATGGCGGACACGCTGGAGCGGCTGGGCGACCCCACGGCCGCGGAGCCGCACCGCGAGGAGGCCGGGCGGCTGCTGGCGGCCGGTGCCACGGCGCCGTCGGGCCCCGCCGGAGAGGTGATATCGACCCTTTCCTCCGTCGCTCCGACTGCTCGGCGCGAGCCCCCATCAACCGAGGGTTACCTACGAAATCAGTAGTCGATCGTCAGAAGATTGGCGCTTTGCAAGGCTAGACAGGGCGACATCCTTCATTAGACTGGTTGGGCCGCGGTCGCCGCGGTCTGCTCTGGTGTGCCCCGGCATTCCCGGAATAGCCTGTCATTCTCTGATTTAGGACCGTGATCGACGTGAAGGTCGGCATCCCCCGCGAGGTCAAGAACAACGAGTTCCGCGTGGCCATCACGCCCGCCGGCGTGCATGAGCTCGTGCGCAACGGCCACCAGGTCTACGTGGAGCAGGGCGCCGGTGTCGGCTCCTCCATCACGGACGCCGAGTACACGGCCGCGGGCGCGAACATCCTGGAGACCGCGGACGAGGTCTGGGAGACCGCCGACCTCCTCCTGAAGGTCAAGGAGCCGATCGCCGAGGAGTACCACCGCCTCCGCAAGGGCCAGACCCTCTTCACGTACCTGCACCTCGCCGCCTCCCGCGAGTGCACCGACGCGCTGCTCGAGTCCGGCACCACCGCGATCGCGTACGAGACCGTCGAGACCGCGGGCCGTGCCCTGCCGCTGCTCGCCCCGATGTCCGAGGTCGCGGGCCGGCTGGCCCCGCAGGTCGGCGCCTACCACCTGATGCGCGCGGCCGGCGGCCGCGGCGTGCTGCCGGGCGGCGTCCCGGGTGTCGCCGCGGGCAAGGCCGTCGTCATCGGCGGCGGCGTCTCCGGCTGGAACGCCGCGCAGATCGCCGTCGGCATGGGCTTCCACGTCACCCTGCTCGACCGCGACATCAACAAGCTCCGCGAGGCCGACAAGATCTTCGGCACCAAGGTGCAGACGATCGTCTCCAACGCCTTCGAGCTGGAGAAGGCCGTCGTCGAGGCCGACCTCGTCATCGGCGCCGTGCTGATCCCGGGCGCCAAGGCCCCCAAGCTGGTCACCAACGAGCTCGTCGCCAAGATGAAGCCCGGAAGTGTACTTGTCGACATTGCGATCGACCAGGGCGGCTGCTTCGAGGACTCCCGGCCGACCACCCACGCGGAGCCGACCTTCGAGGTCCACGACTCGGTCTTCTACTGCGTCGCCAACATGCCGGGCGCCGTGCCGAACACCTCCACCTACGCGCTGACCAACGCCACGCTGCCTTACATCGTGGAGCTGGCCAACCGCGGCTGGAAGGACGCGCTGCGCCGCGACGCCGCGCTCGCCAAGGGCCTCAACACCCACGAGGGACAGGTCGTTTACGGCCCCGTCGCCGAGGCGCACGGCCTGCCGTACATCGAACTGAGCGACCTCCTCGGCTGAGTCGTCAACACGACACGCCAGGAATGCGCACCCGGCCGGGCCTTGCCGAGCAAGGCCCGGCCGGCCCGTTTCCGCCCGGTTTCCCGGCCGTTTCGGTGACCCGCGAAACTTCAGGGTCGCGGGTCGCACACCCTTGACAGATGGGTGTTCGATTGCCGACACATCGTGCCGTCTCCGGCGGATTGTGTTGCTGCGGACCGCCGACACGCCATAGAGTCGCCAACCGTCGGCATGGTGCAACGCTGACCTATCTAGATGTTTCCTGGTCACCAAGGAGGTAGGACGACTTGTGAATGAGTCGACATTTGCTCCCGGGGGTGGTCACCCAGGAATGTCTGCGCAGGGCCAGAGTCCCAGGGGACTCGAAGCTGTCGGCTCCGTCGCTGTCCACACCTTCGCGGCACACCAGAACATCCAGAGCACACCGACAGCCCACCAGAGCATGGACGGCCATCACGTGAACGCCATGGCCGGCGACCGCGGCGGAGCGGATTCCGCCCGGCTCGCCGACTACGAGGACGTGCCCGAGGGGCACTTCTACGACCCTGACGCGGAGTACGAGCCCGACCCCGAGTACGCGGCCACCCTCGCGCCCGACGCTGCCCGGCAGCGCCGCGAGCGCATCGGCCCGACCGGGCGTCCCCTGCCGTACTTCCCCATCCCCGGTCCGCTGACCGACCACGGCCCCGCGAAGATCATCGCGATGTGCAACCAGAAGGGCGGGGTCGGCAAGACCACCTCGACCATCAACCTGGGCGCGGCACTCGCGGAGTACGGACGCCGGGTGCTGCTCGTCGACTTCGACCCGCAGGGCGCGCTCTCGGTCGGCCTCGGCGTCAACCCGATGGAGCTCGACCTGACGGTCTACAACCTGCTCATGGAGCGGGGCATGGCGGCCGACGAGGTGCTCCTGAAGACGGCCGTGCCCAACATGGACCTGCTGCCCAGCAATATCGATTTGTCAGCGGCCGAGGTCCAGCTCGTCAGCGAGGTCGCGCGCGAGTCGACGCTGCAGCGCGCCCTGAAGCCGCTGCTGGCCGACTACGACTACATCGTGATCGACTGTCAGCCCTCGCTCGGTCTGCTCACCGTCAACGCCCTGACGGCGGCTCACAAGGTGATCGTCCCGCTGGAGTGCGAGTTCTTCGCGCTGCGCGGCGTGGCCCTGCTCACCGAGACGATCGAGAAGGTCCAGGAGCGGCTCAACCCCGACCTGGAGCTCGACGGCATCCTCGCCACCATGTACGACTCGCGGACCGTGCACAGCCGCGAGGTCCTGGCGCGCGTGGTCGAGGCCTTCGACGACCACGTCTACCACACGGTCATCGGCCGTACGGTCCGCTTCCCGGAGACCACGGTCGCGGGCGAGCCGATCACCACGTACGCGTCCAACTCCGTGGGCGCCGCCGCCTACCGTCAGCTGGCCAGGGAGGTGCTCGCCCGGTGTCACGCCGAGTGAGTCTGCCCGGCGCCGACGAACTGTTCCGCACCACCGGGGGAAGCGGGCTGCAGTCCTCCACCCCCCGCAGACAGTCGGCGGCCGACGCGGCCCCCCGCGTCCCCGGCCCGGCCGCCGAGCCCGAGTCCGCGGAGGGCGGCGACGGCCAGGCCGAGCACGGCGGGCGTGCCGCCGCGGGCACCGACCGGGAGGCCGCGGGCGAGCGGCGGCCCGCCGCCGCGGCGCAGGAGCGCACCGTCGGCCGGGGCGAGCCCGTCGCCCCCGCGCAGGGCCGCCGCCGCGGCCGGGCCGCCAACCGCCGCCCCAGCGGCCGCGAGCGCCACGACGAGAAGATCACCGTCTATGTCTCCGCCGAGGAGCTCATGGACCTCGAACACGCCCGGCTGGTGCTGCGCGGCGAGCACGGACTCGCCGTCGACCGCGGCCGGATCGTCCGGGAGGCCGTCGCCGTCGTCCTCGCCGACCTGGAGTCGCGGGGCGACGCGAGCATCCTCGTGCGCCGCCTGCGCGGCCGCTGAGCGCTTTCGCCGATAGCCTGCCCGTCCGTAGTGCGGGACCGCCCCACGGCGGCCCCCTACGGCCCCACAGGCCCGTGCAGGTGTGTACGTGCCCGTGGGGCAGCCCCCGTACCGCCACGCGAACCACTGGACAGCGACGCCACCCGATGCCCGCCCCGCACACCCGCCGAACCCTGGGCCACGGCCCCGGAGGGGCGCTGCCCGCCGACACCGACGACGGCGGTGCCGGGGCGCCCGCGACCCCGGAACAGGGCACCCCGGAAGCGCGCGACGGCCGGTTCACCATTCACCTCCACAACTTCGAGGGCCCCTTCGACCTGCTGCTCCAGCTGATCTCCAAGCACAAGCTGGACGTCACCGAGGTGGCCCTGTCCAAGGTCACTGACGAGTTCATGGCGCACCTGCGTGCCATGGGCCCGGACTGGGACCTCGACCAGACCACCGAGTTCCTGGTGGTGGCCGCGACCCTGCTGGACCTCAAGACGGCCCGGCTGCTGCCCGCTGCCGAGGTCGAGGACGAGGCCGACCTCGCCCTGCTGGAGGCCAGGGACCTGCTCTTCGCCCGGCTCCTCCAGTACCGCGCGTACAAGAAGATCGCCGACATCTTCGGGGAACGGCTGGCCGCCGAGGAGCGCCGCCACCCCCGTACGGTCGGCCTGGAGCCCCACCATGCCGAGCTGCTGCCCGAGGTCGTCCTCGGCATCGGCGCGCAGGGGCTCGCCGAGCTCGCCGTCAAGGCGATGCGGCCCCGCGCCGAGCCGCAGGTGTACACCGAGCACATCCACGCGCCGCTGGTCAGCGTCCAGGAGCAGGCGCAGGTGGTGGTGGCCCGGCTGAGGTCGGCCGGGCGGGCCAGCTTCCAGCAGCTCGTCGAGGGCGCCCCCGACACCCTGACCGTCGTGGCCCGCTTCCTGGCACTGCTGGAGCTCTACCGCGAGCGCGCCGTCGCCCTCGACCAGGACGAGGCCCTGGGCGCCCTGACGGTCCACTGGACGGGCACCGGCGAGGACGCACCGCTGGTGACCGACGAATTCGACCGCGAGACGACGGCCGGCGAGGCCGGGGAGGCGACAGCGTGACGCAGACGCAGGGGAATGCCACCGAGGCCGACGAAGCCACCGGTGCCACGGAGACGGCGCCCGCCGGGACGCGGGACGTCGCCGGGCTCGACCTCAAGCCCGCGCTGGAGGCCGTCCTCATGGTGGTCGACGAGCCCGTCGCCGAGGAGTACCTCGCCCGGGTCCTGGAGCGCGGCCGCCGCGAGGTGGCCGACGCGCTGCGCGAGCTGGCCGACGAGTACACCGTCCAGCGGCGCGGTTTCGAGCTGCGGAACGTGGCCGGGGGCTGGCGTTTCGCCGGTCGCGCGGAGTACGCCGACGCCGTCGAGGCCTTCGTCCTGGACGGCCGCCAGGCCCGGCTGACACAGGCCGCGCTGGAGACCCTGGCCGTTGTCGCGTACCGTCAGCCGGTCAGCCGTTCGCGGGTCTCCGCCGTACGCGGGGTGAACTGCGACGGCGTCATGCGCACCCTCCTCCAGCGCGGTCTGGTGGAGGAGACGGGGACGGAACCCGAAACAGGTGCGATCCTGTACAGGACGACGAACTACTTTCTGGAGCGAATGGGCCTGCGGGGCCTGGACGAGCTCCCGGAGCTCGCGCCCTTCCTCCCCGAGGCGGACGCGATCGAGGGCGACACTCAGGAAGGTGTGCCGTCGTTCGATCCGGACGCACCGGACACCGAAGCGGACGACAAGACGGAACTTTGATGCGAAGCAGCGGCAGGAACAGCGGAAGCGGCAACCGGGACGACCGGGGCGGGCGAGGCGGATCTCCCCGTCCGGCCTCCGGTGGCGGGCGCTCGGGCGGCGGTCGTTCCGAGGGCGGCCGCTTCGACGGCCCGCGCTCGGGCGGTGGCCGCTCCGGCGGTGGACGTCCCGAGGGCGGCCGCTCCGGCGGCGGTCGTCCTGAGGGTGGTCGCTCCGGCGGTGGCCGCTTCGACGGCCCGCGCTCGGGCGGCGGGCGCCCGGGCGGTGGCCGCTCCGAGGGCGGCCGTTACGACGGCGGACGCCCCGGGGACCGGCGCGACGACCGCCGTGACGACCGGCGCGATGGCCGTCGTGATGACCGTCGTGATGACCGGCGCGACGACCGGCCGCAGGAGCGTCCGCGCCGGCCGCGCCCGGAGGAGCGCCGCTACGACGTGGGCCCCGACGCCGAGCGCACCCGCAACGGTGCCACCAGTGGTCGTACCACCGGCCCCACCAGCGGTCGCGGCGCCTCGGCCCGCGGCGGTGCCAAGGGCGGCCCCCGCAGGAGCTCCACGGCCGGTTCCGGCGGCCGCAGCAGCGGCCCCGCCCGCGGCCACGGCTACGCTCCGGCCCGCCCGCGCGAGCTCGACGCCAAGATCGAGGAGCGCAACCGCGAGCGGCACAACAAGCCGCAGGTCAAGACGCCCAAGACCTTCCCCGGCGCCGAGCAGGAGGGCGAGCGTCTGCAGAAGGTGCTGGCCCGCGCGGGCATGGGCTCGCGGCGCGCCTGCGAGGAGCTCGTCGAGCAGGCCCGTGTCGAGGTCAACGGCCAGATCGTCACCGAGCAGGGCCTGCGGGTCGACCCGGACAAGGACGAGATCAAGGTGGACGGCCTGACCGTCGCCACCCAGTCGTACCTGTTCTTCGCGCTCAACAAGCCCGCGGGCGTCGTCTCCACCATGGAGGACCCCGACGGCCGCCAGTGCCTCGGCGACTACGTCACCAACCGCGAGACCCGGCTCTTCCACGTCGGCCGCCTCGACACGGAGACCGAGGGCATCATCCTGCTCACCAACCACGGCGAGCTGGCCCACCGCCTGACGCACCCCCGGTACGGCGTCCAGAAGACCTACCTGGCCGCCATCACCGGCCCGCTGCCGCGCGACATCGGCAAGCAGCTGAAGAACGGCATCCAGCTGGAGGACGGCTACGCCCGCGCCGACAACTTCCGGGTCATCCAGCAGACCGGCAAGAACTACCTCGTCGAGGTCACGCTGCACGAGGGCCGCAAGCACATCGTCCGCCGCATGCTCGCGGAGGCCGGCTTCCCGGTCGAGAAGCTCGTCCGCACGTCCTTCGGCCCCATCGCCCTCGGCGACCAGAAGTCGGGCTGGCTGCGCCGTCTGACGAACACCGAGGTCGGCATGCTCATGCGCGAGGTCGACCTGTAGGTCGCGCAGGCCGCGCACAGGTCCCGCACGCGGGACGGACGCCGGACGGGCCGCACCAGCGGTCCGCCCGGCGTTCTCGTGCGTCAGGACCAGACCGCGAGCCCCGTCGCCCGTCCGTCCTCGTCGCGCTGGATCTCCATCATCCCGTCCACCGCCTCGCGGTTGATCCGGCCGAACACGTGCGGGAAGAGAGTCCCGGGGGCCACCCCGGGCGGCGGCGCGGGGTCCGCCGCCTCCCACCGCACCATCACGTCCAGCTTGTGCTCGTCGATCAGCAGCACCATCAGCGGGCCGGGGGTCTCGCGGTAGAAGGCGGAGGCCACCGCGAGGGTCGTCTCCTCGTCGGGAGAGCAGTGCACGAAGCCCTCTTCGGAGAGGGAGGCGGGGGAGTACGGGCGGTCGGGCACGGCCAGCCAGTCGTCCAGGGGCACCACGTGGTAGATCATGTACGTGGTTGTACCGGACGCGGGCCCGTCAGTCCCGGAGGGCGGCCGCCCGGACGGCCGCGGGAGCGGGTGACTAGGCTGGCCGGGCACGCTCCGTACCCCGTTCCGCGCTCTCCGCGAGGACACCGCCCTCCGCAAGGACACCGCCAGTGAGAACCGCCCTCGTCATCGGCACCGGACTGATCGGCACCTCGGTCGCGCTCGCCCTCCAGAGCCGTGGCGTCCAGGTCCACCTCACGGACCACGACCCCGACCGGGCCCGTACGGCCGCCGCCCTCGGCGCGGGCACGGACGAGGAGCCCGAGGGCCGCGTCGACCTCGCCGTCGTCGCCGTGCCGCCCGCGCACGTCGCGGCCACCCTCGCCGAGGCCATCCGCGCCGGGCGCGCCCGCGGCTACCTCGACGTCGCCAGCGTCAAGGGCGGCCCCCGCCGCGACCTGGAGGCGCTCGGCTGCGACCTCACCGGCTACCTCGGCACACACCCCATGGCGGGCCGTGAGCGCTCCGGCCCGCTGGCCGGGACCGCCGACCTCTTCGAGGGCCGTCCGTGGGTGCTCACCCCCACCCGCGAGACCGACACCGAGGTCCTCAACCTCGCCCTCGAACTGGTCGCCCTGTGCCGGGCCGTCCCCGTCGTCATGGACGCGGACGCCCACGACCGGGCCGTCGCCCTCGTCTCGCACACCCCGCAGCTGGTCTCCAGCATGGTCGCGGCCCGCCTCCAGGACGCCGACGAGACCGCCGTGCGGCTGTGCGGCCAGGGCATCCGCGACGTGACCCGTATCGCGGCCTCCAGCCCCGAGATGTGGCTGGACATCCTCTCCGCCAACCCCGGCCCCGTCGCCGACATCCTCTCCGCCGTCGCCGCCGACCTCGACGAGACCGTCCGGGCCCTGCGCGCCCTGGACTCCGCCGACAAGGAGGACCGCGAGGACGGCGCCGCCGGCATCGAGGACGTCCTGCGGCGCGGCAACGCGGGCCGCAGCCGGGTCCCCGGCAAGCACGGCGCGGCCCCCGCGGCGTACGAGAGCGTGACCGTCCTGATCGGCGACCAGCCGGGCGAGCTCGCCCGGATCTTCGCCGACGCGGGCCGGGCGGGCGTCAACATCGAGGACGTCCGCATCGAGCACGCCACCGGCCAGCAGGCGGGCCTGATCCAGCTGATGGTCGAGCCGCGCGCGGTGTCCGGCCTGGTCGCGACGTTGAAGGAGCGCGGCTGGTCGATCCGGCAGTAGGCCCGGCGAGAGTACGGGCGGTGAGCCAGTAACCTTGTCTGAGGCTGTATAGGACTCACCGTCCGTACCGCCGGAAAAATCCCCACCCCGTGCACGAGGAAGGTGTCTGACACCGTGAACAACGTCGGCAATGCCGTATCCGCCGCCCGGAGCGCACCGGCAGCAGTCGTCGTCGGCATCGACGGTCCCTCCGGCACGGGCAAGTCCAGCACCTCCAAGGCCGTGGCGGCCAAGCTCGGGCTGAGCTACCTGGACACCGGCGCCCAGTACCGGGCGATCACCTGGTGGATGCTGACCAACGGCATCGACGTCCGCGACGCCGCGGCCGTGGCCGCCGTCGCGGACAAGCCGGAGATCGTCTCCGGCACCGACCCGTCCGCGCCGACCATCACGGTCGACGGGGCCGACGCCGCCGGGCCCATCCGCACCCAGGAGGTCACCTCCGCGGTCAGCGCGGTCAGCGCCGTCCCCGAGGTGCGCACCCGGCTGACCGAGCTCCAGCGGGCCATAGCCGCGGCCGCCCCGGACGGCATCGTGGTCGAGGGCCGGGACATCGGCACCACCGTGCTGCCCGACGCCGACCTCAAGATCTTCCTGACCGCGTCGGCGGAGGCCCGCGCCGCCCGCCGCAGCGGCGAGCTCAAGGGCAAGGAGGCCACCGACCTGGCCGCCACCCAGGCCGCCCTGATCAAGCGGGACGCGGCCGACTCCGGCCGCAAGACCTCGCCGCTCGCCAAGGCGGACGACGCGGTCGAGGTGGACACCACCGAGCTGACCCTGGACCAGGTCATCGAGTGCGTGGTGACCCTCGTGGAGGAGCGCCGGAGTGGGACCGGGAGTGCGTGAAGCGGTCGGCGTGACGGCCTCCGCGTCCGGTGCCGCCGTCGGCCGACGGATCGGTATCGGCCTCATGTACGGGCTGTGGAAGCCCCGTGTGCTGGGCGCCTGGCGGGTGCCCGCCACGGGGCCCGTCATCATGGCGGTCAACCACTCCCACAACATCGACGGTCCGATGCTGATGGGCACCGCGCCCCGGCCCGTGCACTTCCTGATCAAGAAGGAGGCGTTCGTCGGCCCGCTGGACCCCTTCCTGCGCGGCATCGGGCAGCTGAAGGTCGACCGCACCACGGCCGACCGCACCGCGATCACCGGGGCGCTGGAGGTCCTGGACCACGGCGGCGTCCTGGGGATCTTCCCCGAGGGCACCCGGGGCGAGGGCGACTTCGCCTCGCTCCGCGCGGGCCTGGCCTACTTCGCCGTACGGTCGGGGGCGCCCATCGTGCCGGTGGCCGTGCTCGGCAGTGCCGAGCGGCGGAGCCGGGTCGTGCAGGGGCTGCCGCCGCTGCGTTCCCGGGTCGACGTCGTCTTCGGGGACGCCTTCGAGGCCGGCGACGGCAGCGGCAGGCGCACCCGCAAGGCGCTGGACGAGGCGACCGTGCGCATCCAGGAGCGGCTCGCCGCGCACCTGGCGGACGCCAAGCGGCTGACCGGCCGCTGAACGAGACTTGAGTAGCGGACCACCCGTGGTCCGCCGATGACCACCACGCGGCGGGAGCCGCAATGGAAGAACCGAGGAACGGACTTCATGAACGACCAGATCCACTCCGGCGACGAGCACGGTGAGCTTGGCGACGCCGAGTTTGCGGAGTTCATGGAGCTCGCGGCGCAGGAGGGCTTCGACGCCGAGGAGATCGAGGGCGCCCTGGAGGAGGCGGGCCACGGCCCGCTGCCCCGGCTCGCCGTCGTCGGCCGCCCCAACGTCGGCAAGTCGACCTTGGTGAACCGCATCATCGGCCGCCGCGAGGCCGTCGTCCAGGACAAGCCCGGCGTCACCCGCGACCGCGTCACCTACGAGGCCGAATGGGCCGGCCGCCGCTTCAAGGTCGTCGACACCGGCGGCTGGGAGCAGGACGTGCTCGGCCTGGACGCCTCCGTGGCCGCGCAGGCCGAGTACGCCATCGAGGCGTCCGACGCGGTCGTCTTCGTCGTGGACGCCACCGTCGGCGCCACCGACACCGACGAGGCCGTCGTCAAGCTGCTGCGCCGGGCCGGCAAGCCCGTCGTGCTCTGCGCCAACAAGGTCGACGGCCAGTCCGGCGAGGCCGACGCCGCCGCCCTGTGGTCCCTGGGCCTCGGCGAGCCGCACCCGATCTCCGCCCTGCACGGCCGTGGCACCGGCGACATGCTGGACGCGGTGCTGGAGGCGCTGCCCGAGGCGCCCGCACAGACCTTCGGCGGCGCCGGGACCGGCGGGCCGCGCCGCATCGCCCTGATCGGCCGCCCCAACGTCGGCAAGTCCTCCCTGCTCAACAAGGTCGCGGGCGAGGAGCGGGTCGTCGTCAACGAGCTGGCGGGCACCACCCGCGACCCGGTCGACGAGCTGATCGAACTGGGCGGCGTGACCTGGAAGTTCGTGGACACCGCCGGCATCCGCCGCCGCGTCCACCTCCAGGAGGGCGCGGACTACTACGCCTCGCTGCGCACCGCGGCGGCCGTGGAGAAGGCCGAGGTCGCCGTCATCCTGATCGACTGCAGCGAGTCGATCAGCGTCCAGGACCAGCGCATCATCACGATGGCCGTCGAGGCCGGCCGCGCGATGGTGATCGCGTTCAACAAGTGGGACACGCTGGACGAGGAGCGCCGCTACTACCTGGAGCGCGAGATCGAGACCGAGCTCGGTCAGATCGCCTGGGCGCCGCGGGTCAACGTCTCGGCGCGCACGGGCCGCCACATGGAGAAGCTCGTCCCGGCGATCGAGACGGCGCTGGCGGGCTGGGAGACCCGCATCCCGACCGGGCGGCTGAACGCCTTCCTCGGCGAGATCGTGGCCGCGAACCCGCACCCGGTCCGCGGTGGCAAGCAGCCCCGCATCCTCTTCGGCACGCAGGCGGGCACCAAGCCGCCGCGCTTCGTCCTCTTCGCCTCGGGCTTCCTGGAGGCGGGCTACCGCCGCTTCATCGAGCGCCGCCTGCGCGAGGAGTTCGGCTTCGAGGGCACCCCGATCCACATCTCGGTCCGGGTGCGCGAGAAGCGCGGGCGCAACAAGAAGTAGGGCGCGCGGGCGGACCGGCCGGGGGTCCGGGGGTTGCCCCCGGGCAGGCACGGCGCGCGGGCGCAACAAGAAGTAGTCAGACGGCAAGGAGCGGTCCGACGGCCGGGCCCGGGGGCCCGGATTTCGTCGCGGGGCATTCGATCGGTGAGATTGCTGCGGCGCATGTGGCGGGGGTGTTCTCGTTGGGGGATGCCTGTCGGCTGGTGGC